>CAZBBL010000121.1:0-6236 GCA_964490275.1 uncultured Barnesiella sp. | reverse complement strand
GGACGCAAGATTTTCATTCTTGAAAGAGGAGTTCGATTCTCCTATGGGCTACCCGGCAGGGTGCGACCGTGAGGTTGCATCCTGCTTACTTGTGTATTATAGCTTGGCCTTCGGACGGCCTCACGCCTGCCCCTTGCCGGCCTCCGGTCGGTCCCTTGCCTGCCTTCGGTCGGCTGTTGTTGGAGTTGCCTCGTTGAAAGTGTCATCAAAAAAATTTGCAAATATTTGGCAGTTAGGCAAAAAAGCTCTACCTTTGTGTGCTAAAATTTTTCCGCACCGGGTAAAAACGCTAAGTGCAGAGCATAGAGTAGCTCGGCCACCCGACGGAGTAACCTGTAAATCAATAATTTAACAGATGTACGTAATTGTAGAAATTCAAGGACAACAGTTCAAAGCAGAAAAGGACAAGTTCTTGTATGTACACTTCCTCGGCGAAGACGTAAAAGAGGGCGACAAGGTTGAATTTGACCGTGTATTGCTCGTAGATGCCGACGGTGACGTCAAAGTCGGTGCTCCTACCGTTGAAGGAGCCAAAGTAGTTTGCGAGGTAGAACGTCCCCTCGTAAAAGGTGATAAAGTGATCGTTTTCAAGAAAAAACGTCGCAAAGGCTATCGTCGTAAAAACGGCCATCGCCAATATTTCACCAAAATCGTGATCAAAGACGTAGTTGCATAACCCCTTAAAATCTTAAAAAAATGGCACATAAGAAAGGTGTTGGTAGTTCAAAGAACGGCCGCGAATCGGAAAGCAAACGACTCGGCGTTAAGATTTTCGGCGGTCAAAAAGCAAAAGCAGGTAACATCATCAAACGTCAGCGTGGCACAGTGCACCACCCCGGCCTCAATGTAGGTATGGGTAAGGACCACACAATCTACGCTCTGATCGACGGCACCGTCGTATTTACCACCGGTAAAAACGGCCGCCAGTTTATCAACGTTGCCCCCGCTGAAGCATAAACAGCTACCCTTAAAAAAACAAACGAGGCTGTCTCAAATCATTGAGGCGGCCTCCGTTGTTTTTTGTCGCCACCCCGGCGGCGGGACGAGCCGGGTAATCGTCGATGGATGAGGGTGATAGGCGAGGGTGGTGGCTGTGCAGATGGCAAGAAATCGGTGTCCTTGGCGGACACCCGGCCATGGTGGAAACCTTTGAGGATGAGGGGATTGATGGGAGCGGGCGAAATGAATTTCGCCCCTACAATGTGGGTGGAACCCTTTGAGGATGAGGGTTTATGTGGGTGGAAGCTTTTTAGGGTTGGGGATTGGGGCTGTAGAGTTAAAGAAATAGAAATGTTGGGTGTAGAAGGTTAAATAAGATTAATATTTGTTATGAATTTGGGCGAGTAGGGGTGGTGGATTTGGTTTGGAGAGAGAATTTTAGTATCTTTGCAATACGAAATGGAGGAGGCAGGCTGCTTCCTCCATTTTGTTAAGGCCTCGCCCGGTGCTGTGGCAGCGGGGGCGACGGGGCCCGAATCATTATGTAAACGTAAAAGAATGATTGACAAGCAGAAACTCACGGCCGTCATCGACGGCGCAATAGCCGGCACGGATATTTTTTTGGTAGACGTGAAGATTGACCGCGACAACAACATCGTTGTAGAAATCGACTCGAAAGCGGGGCTTGATATTGACACTTGTGTTGATTTGACTCGCAAGATTGAGGCTGAATTTGACCGCGATGCTGAGGACTACAACTTGGAGGTAGGGTCGGCAGGGCTGACCAGTGCGTTTAAGGTGAAGGCTCAGTATGAGAAGAATATCGGCAACGATGTAGAGGTAATCACCAAGGATGGTCGCAAGCTGCAAGGCGTGTTGACAGAGGCCGGCGACAACGAGTTTGCCATTGAGGTGGCAACGAAGGTGAAGTCGCCGGGCGATAAGCGACCGCATATTGAGATGCAGCGTGAGGCTATGGCGTATGATGCTGCCAAGTCGGTCAAATATTTGATAAAGTTTAAATAAAAAAAATAATCACACACATATAATCTATCCCTACCCGTTATGGCAAAGAAAGAGGAAGCTCCCAATATGGTCGAGCATTTCGCAGAGTTTAAAGAACTCAAGAATATCGACAAAACAACGATGATAAGCGTGCTCGAAGAGTCGTTTCGCAGTGTCTTGGCAAAGATGTTTGGCACTGACGAGAATCTCGACGTCATTATGAATCCCGACAAGGGCGATGTGCAAATCTTCCAAAATTTGGAAGTAGTGGCAGATGGCGAAGTTGAGGACCCCAACACGCAGATTTCGTTGAGCGACGCGCGCGCCGATGACGACCCCGAGGTTGAGATTGGCGAGGAGCACACGAAAGAAATTATTTTCTCAAATTTTGGTCGTCGAGCCATTCTGAATTTGCGCCAGACGCTGCAATCAAAGATTTTGGATTTGCAGAAGGATGCTATCTACAAGAAGTTTAAGGAGCTCGAGGGCGAGTTGGTGACCGGAGAGGTTTACCAAACATGGTCGCGCGAGACTTTGCTTTTGGATGATGAGAAAAACGAATTGTTGTTGCCGAAGAATGAGTCGATTCCGGGTGATTTCTTCCGTAAGGGTGAGACCGTGAGAGCGGTGATTGCCAATGTGGACAACAAGAACAATAATCCGAAGATTACCGTGTCGAGAACCAATGAGAATTTCTTGCGCCGACTGTTTGAGTTGGAGGTGCCTGAGATTCACGACGGATTGATTAATATCCGTGCGGTGGCTCGCATACCGGGAGAGCGTGCTAAGATAGCGGTAGAGAGCTACGACGATCGTATCGACCCCGTAGGCGCATGCGTCGGTGTGAAGGGTTCGCGTATTCATGGTATCGTGCGCGAGTTGCGCAACGAGAATATCGATGTGATTAACTATACGAACAATCCGTCGCTGTTTATCCAAAGAGCGTTGAGTCCGGCGAAGATTTCGTCGATTGTGCTCGACGAGGAGAACAAGAAGGCCGAGGTGTTTTTGCGTCCCGAAGAGGTGTCGTTGGCAATCGGTAAAGGCGGTATGAATATCAAGTTGGCGTCGATGTTGACGGGCTATGTGATAGACGTATATCGCGACAATGAAGAGACCTTCGAGGAGGATATCTATCTGGATGAGTTTAAGGACGAAATCGACGGATGGGTAATCGATCAGCTCAAAGATATGGGCTGTGTGACAGCCAAGAGTGTGTTGAACACACCGCGTGAGACGCTGATTGAGAAAGCCGACTTGGAAGAGCAAACCGTCGACCAGGTGCTTTCGATATTGAAGGCGGAATTTGAAGACTAATGCCGCCTGATAGGCCCTCTCACTCCGATTTTAAGAAATAAAAATTACCGAACATAATAATAATACATGGCGAGAACAAAAATCAGTAAAATAGCGAAAGATCTCAACATATCCCTTTCGACGGCCGTTGAGTTTTTGCGCAAAAAAGACATCGAAATCGAGGACAATCCCAATGCTCGCATTGAGGACAATGTCGTTGCGATTTTGGTAGACGAATTTCAGGGCGACAAAAACCTCAAAACAGAGTCAGACAAATTTTCTTCAGAGCGCCAAAAAGACAAAGCAAAAACTGCGAAAGCTGCTACAGTCGAAATAAAAGTAGAGGGTGACAATTTTCGCAAGCCCAAGATACTCGGTAAGATAGAACTTGACGCAAATGGCAATCCGATTGTGAAGGCACCGCAGGCCGAGGAGGCTGAGGTGAAGGCGCCGCAGACCGCAGCAGCCGAGGTGAAGGCCGAAGTGAAGGCTGAGCCTGAGGTGAAGGTTGAGGTAGAGGAGACCGAGCCGGCAAAGGTAGCTGAAGTTCCCGCCAAGAAAGAAGAAGAAAAACCGGTAGAAGCTCCGAAGGCAGAGGCCGAGAAGCCTGTGGCAGTAGAGAGCAAACCCCAACCCAAAATAGAAGTGAAAGAAGAGCCCAAAGCCGTGGCAGAGCCTAAGGCACCAGTAGCCGAAGCGCCTGCAGTGAAGGCCGATAAGGCCGAAATATTCAGTGTAGAGCGTCCGGCAGCGGGTGGCTTGAGTTTGAATATTGTAGGCAAGATTGACCTCGACTCGTTGAATGTGCAAACTCGTCCGAAGAAAAAGAGCAAGGAGGAGCGTCGCAATGAGCGCAAGAACAATACTCAAGGCGGAGCGCAGGCCGGCAATCAGTCGGCCCAAGGCAATGCCAACGGAGCGAACGCCGAGCGCAAGAAACGTCGCAGAATCGGTAAAGAGAAAATCGATATCGAGAAGACGCAGGGTGGCAATCCTCAAGGCCGCAACGACCAGCGTCAAGGCTCTAACTCAAACAACAATAATAATAACAACAACCGTCGCGACAACAATGGTGGCGGCAGAGGTCAGGCTGCAAAGAACAAGCGTCCGCAACACGTTGAAATCAACGAAGAGGATGTACAAAAGCAGGTGAAAGAGACCTTGGCTCGCTTGACCAGCAAGGATAAGGGCCAGAAGAAGGCAGCTAAGTGGCGTAAGGAGAAACGCGAGGCGTTTGCGTCGCGTGAGCGTGAGGCGGCAGAGGCAGCCGACGCAGAGAGCCGTACGCTGAAGTTGACCGAATTTGTGACGGCCAACGACTTGGCGTCGATGATGGATGTGCCTATCAACCAGGTGATTGCGACGTGTATGAATCTGGGTGTGATGGTGTCAATCAATCAGCGATTGGATGCTGAGACAATCAACATTGTGGCTGAAGAATTTGGTTTCAAGACCGAATATGTGTCGGCTGAGGTTGTTGAGGCAATCCATCAGGAGGAGGACACTGAAGACCAATTGATTTCGCGTCCGCCGATTGTGACTGTGATGGGCCACGTAGACCACGGTAAGACCTCGTTGTTGGACTATATACGTAGCGCCAACGTAATTGCGGGTGAGGCCGGAGGTATTACGCAGCACATTGGTGCATACAATGTGAAGTTGGCCGACGGTCGACATATCACATTCTTGGATACCCCGGGTCACGAAGCGTTTACGGCGATGCGTGCTCGCGGTGCGAAGGTTACCGACTTGTGTATCATCATCGTAGCGGCCGACGACAATGTGATGCCCCAAACTATCGAGGCTATCAATCACGCATCGGCAGCCGGTGTGCCTATCGTATTTGCTATCAACAAGATAGATAAGCCCACGGCAAACCCCGACAAGATTAAAGAGGAGTTGGCCGGCATGAACTACCTCGTAGAGGAGTGGGGCGGAAAGTATCAGTCGCAAGATATTTCGGCAAAGAAGGGTATCGGCGTAGAGGAGCTGATGGAGAAAGTGCTTCTCGAGGCGGAGATGCTCGATTTGAAGGCCAATCCCAACCGAAATGCGACGGGTTCGATTATCGAATCGTCGTTGGATAAGGGTCGAGGCTATGTAGCGACGGTGCTTGTGCAAAACGGTACGCTGAGAGTTGGCGATATCATTTTGGCCGGAACCCACTATGGCAAAATCAAAGCTATGTTTAACGAGCGCAACCAGCGTATACAGCAAGCCGGTCCGGCCGAGCCTGCGTTGATACTTGGCCTGAACGGTGCGCCTACAGCGGGCGACACGTTCAATGTGCTTGAATCGGAGCAGGAGGCGCGTGAGATTGCGACCAAGCGCGAGCAACTGCAACGCGAGTTGGGCTTGCGCACGAAGAAAATCCTCACGCTCGAGGATATCGGTCGTCGTCGCGCTATCGGCAACTTCCAAGAGCTTAATATAATCGTCAAGGGCGACGTTGACGGATCGATTGAGGCGTTGTCAGACTCGCTTATCAAGCTGTCGACCGAAGAAATTCAGGTCAACGTGCTTCACAAGGCGGTCGGCGAAATCTCGGAGAGCGATGTCACTTTGGCAGCGGCCTCGGATGCGATTATCATCGGATTCCAGGTGCGTCCGTCGCAGGCAGCGCGTCGTGCGGCAGAGCGTGACGGTGTGGATATCCGCCTCTATTCGGTGATTTACCAAGCAATCGAAGAGGTGAAAGACGCTATGGCCGGCATGTTGGCTCCCGAAATCAAGGAGGAGATTACCGGTACGGCCGAAGTGATGGAAACCTACCATATTTCGAAGGTCGGCACTATTGCCGGAGCTTTGGTCAGAGACGGCAAAATCAAGCGAGCAAGCAAGGTGCGCTTGATACGCGAAGGCATCGTGCGCTATACGGGCGAACTCGGTTCGTTGAAGCGCTTTAAAGACGATGTCAAAGAGGTTGTTTCGGGCTACGATTGCGGTTTGTCAATCCAAGGCTACAACGACATCAAGGTCGGCGATATCATCGAAGG
>CAZBBL010000120.1:0-6307 GCA_964490275.1 uncultured Barnesiella sp. | reverse complement strand
CGTCTGCAAGGCTAAATCTGGGGCACATCTGCGACCTTGGCGCTAACAAATTTTGCGAAACGAGGTCTTAAAGTTGGCCGGTCACGCGCAGATATTCTGTTTGATAAATTTTATATTGGGCAGAGGCTTCGAGGAGGTTGCTCTTGGCTTGTTGCCATTGAGATTGGGCGTCGAGCAGGTCGATCATCGGGCAGAGTGACACCTTGTAGCGGGCCTGCATGTTTGAGAGGTTCTCCTCGGCTTGGTTGAGGGCAACGCGAGCCGATTTTACGAGGTCGTAGCCGTCGTAGACGTTGGTGATGGCTTGTTGGGCTTGCAATGTGAGCAGTCGTTGATTTTTACTGAGGTCGACCTGCGATTTTTGCAATTCGAGTTTGGCTTTGGTCACTTTCTTGCCGGTTGTGCCCCAGTTGAAAATCGGTATCTTCACCGACAACATACCCATGCCTAAGCCGTCGTTGGTAGTGCTCGAATATTTGCCTGAAGTGCCGTTGTCGAGGGTGTAGGATGACACGGTTTTGATATTGCCGTAGCGGAAATAGCCCAGGGCCAATCCAATCGTGGGCAGATAGTCGGCTTTGGCCATTTTTACCTGCTGCTCGTTGGCTTTGATAGAGAGGTTGAGCATCTCAAGTTCGGGGCGTTGGCTGATGTCGGCCGAGAGTATTTCGGGTTCAACGACGTTGATATCGGTATCGGTGAGGACGATTTGGGTATCGGAGTCAACGCCGATGAGACGACACATCGACAGGCGACACATTTCGCGTCCGTTCAAGGCCTTTTTGAGGTTGTAGGCGATGTCGCTGCGGCGGGCTTCGATGCGCAACAGGTCGCTCGCGGTGGCAAGGCCGGTTTTCACAGAGCGCTCGGTTTGGGCATAGATTGAATCCATCTGAGCCATGTAGGCTTTGAGCATATCAATTTTGCCGTCGACGGCAACTAAGGTCCAATAGGCTTTGTCGGCGTCGCTGATGACATCCATGCGGCTGAGGCGTTCTTTTTGGGCCGACACTTCGGTGCCGATTTTGGCCAGGCGCTTTCCGGCGGTGATTTTGCCTCCGGTATAGATGGGTTGCATAAGGCTGATGCCGGCAATGTAGGCGCCGCGCATTTGCATCTCAATTGAGCCCATCGAGAGGTCGGGGGTGAGGTATTCCAACATTGCTGAGCCCTCGATTGTAGGCAGGGCGGCCCGTCGAGCTACATCCAAGTCGAGCTGAGATTGTTGGCTCGAGAGGCGTGCTGAGAGCAGGTCTTCGCTGGCGGCGACGGCGCGCTCGCGACATTCCGAGGCACTGAGGCTTAACGTCTCGGCCGATGCTGCCATCGTTGAGAGCATCATTAAATATAGTGTGATAGCTTTAATTTTCATTGTTGTCAGCTGATTTTTTAATGCGGAAGAATGTGGCGTAGAATAGGGGTACGAGCACCAGGGTGATGAGTGTGCCCATTGTCAATCCGCCCATGATTATCACCGAGAGCGAGCCATACATCGGGTCGCTCACCAAGGGCAACATACCGGCGATGGTGGTCAACGAGGCCATAAGCACCGGACGCACGCGCGATGTCGTAGCGTCGATGATGGCGCGGTAGGGGTCGATATGTTCTTGGTCGGTGAGTCGCGTTATCTCGTCGATAAGCACGATGGCGTTTTTGATAAGCATGCCTACCAAGCCCATCATGCCGAGGACGGCCATAAACGTAAACGGTGTGTTGGTTAACAACAGCGACGGGGTGATGCCGACAAAGGCAAACGGCAGGCAGAGCAACACGATGATGAGTTTGCGCCAACTGTTGAACAACATCAGCAGTACCAACAGTATGATAAAGATTATCAGCGGCACGAACACCATCAAGTTGCCGATAGCTTCGCCTGAGGTTTCGCCGTCGCCAACCCAACGCATTGAGTAGCCGTCGGGTAGTGGGATGGCTTCGATGGCGTCGGTAATCTCGGCGACGCATTTGGCCGGGGTGGCAGCGTCGAGGTCGGGATTGGGGTCACACTCGGCTTCGATGGCGCGGCGACCGTTGTAGCGGTGTATCACCTGTTCGGCGGGGTTGAGGGTCACTTTGGCGCTGACGCTGCTGAGGGTCGTAGAGCGCGACATGTTTTCGCTCAATTGGTCGACGGAGGTGGCTCCGGTCATCAAGCCTTTCATATCGTCGGGGTTGAGATTGACGTTGAGGGTGCTCCACACGGGTATGTCGCCAAGGTCTTCGATACGCGAGCCGTCGGCGTTGCGCATCTGAAGGTTGATCATCACCATGTTGTCTTGGTCGGCAAGCACGCCGATAGTCATGCCGTCGCCGGCGGCGCTGAGGGCGTTGCCGATGTCGCCACGCGAGATGCCGGCACGTCGGGCGTCGGCCTCTGAATAGTTGACTACCATGCTCTTGCCCATCGGTTTCCAGTTGTTTTCAACCGAATATGGGTCGACGTAGGGGCATTGGCGCATGATGTCTTCGGCTTTTGCACTGAGTTGGCGCAGCACGGCGGGGTCGGGTCCGGTAAACTCTACTTCGACGGTGTGGGATGTAGAGATTGAGAAGTTGTATTTGCGCAGGCGTATGTAGGCGTCGGGGTTTTCTTCGCGCAACTTGCGGCGCACTTCGGGCATGACGGCCATGACGGTGTTGTAGTCGGCGCAATCGACCATCAATTCGCCATAGCAGTCGCCGCCATTGGTCATGGGGCGCACCAAGCAGTAGTGGGCCGGTGCCGAACCCATGCTCATGGCTACGCGCTCGATGTTTTTATTTTGGAGCAGCGTGTCGCTCATGGCGAGCATGCGGTCGCGCACTTCGTCGGGGTTGGTTTGTGGCGGGAAGTAGCATTCGACGATAAATTGCTTATAGTCGAAGTCGGAGAAAAACAGGTTTTTGATTTTTCCGGCGCCCATCAGGCAGATGATTAATATCACTACCGCCAAGGTGAACGACACGGCTTTGAAGCGGATGACGGTGGCCACAATGCGGCGTATGGCGCGGTGCATCGGCGAGTTCATCGGCTTCTTTGCTTTGCCGTCGGAGGGCGCTTTCACTGTCTTAGGCAACCACAAGTCGGCGCAAATCGGCACTTGCACCAGGGCAAATACCCAGCTGGCCAACAAGCTGATGCAGAGCACTAAGAACAGGTCGTGGGCATATTCACCGGCGCTGTCGGGCGATAAGTAGCACGACAGGAATGTCGAGGCGGCGATGATGGTGGCGCCAAGTAGCGGCATCGCGGTGTTCTTGCCGATGCGCCATAGGTAGGTGTCGCGAGGCAATCCGCGCTGCTTGTCGACCAAGATGCCATCCATGATGACGACGGCGTTGTCGACCAACATACCCATGGCCACGATAAAGGCGCCCAATGAGATACGTTGCAACGTGGTGCCCAGCGTCAGCAGTATCGGGAACGACACAGCCACGGTCAACACCAAGCCAAAGCCGATGATGACTCCGCTGCGGAAGCCCATCGTGAAAATGAGCAATATTATGACGATAAGCACCGATTCTACGAGGTTCCACATAAACGACGACACGGCGGCGCTCACTTTGTCGGGCTGGAAAAATATCTTCTCTGTGGCGAAGCCGACAGGCACGTTTTTCATTACCTGCTCGAGCTTTTGGTCGATGGCTTTGCCGACGTCGGGCACCACGGCGCTCTTCTCCATGGCGATGCAAATGGCAATAGCGGGCTTGCCGTTTACAAAAAATCCGTTGGTTTGAGGCTCTTTATATGTGCGCTCAATCTTAGCGATGTCGCCAAGACGCACGCGCTTGCCGTTGACCGATTTTATCATCATGTCGGCAATGTCGTCTTCGTCTTTGATGCTCGAGTCGACTTCGATGCTCAGACGGTCTTCTCCGGTCTGCAACTTGCCGGCCGAGACGGTTTTGCTGTCGCCTTGCAGCGTGCTCATAATCTCGGTAGGGATGATGCCGTTGCGAGCTATCTGCTCTTTTGACAGCACGATGTTGATGACTTCGTCGCGATTGCCGACGATATTGATGCGCTTCACGCCTTTGACGTCGAGCAGCTCGCGGCGGATGTATTTGGCATATTTATACATCTCGGGGTAGTCGTAGCCGTCGGCTGTCAGACCGAAAAACACGCCATAGACGTCCATCATGTCGTCAATGACGATGGGGGCGTAGCATCCTTGGGGCAATTTCGACGCTACGTCGTTGGTTTTGCGGCGCAAAAGGTCGAAATGTTGCTCAAGGTCTTCGAGCAGCACGGTCATTTGAAATTCGACCGTAAACATCGCCATGCCGTCTTTGCATTCGGTTTTTATCTTGCGTATATCGGGCAGGGTGCGCAGTTCGTCCTCCATCACCTGCGCCACATCGAGCTCTACTTGGTAGGCGTCGGCGCCGGGATAGGGCACTACCACAGTCGCTTGCTTGACGTCGACAGCCGGGTCCTCGAGCTTGGGCATACGCGAAAACGACAGTACGCCCAAAATCAAGATGCCGACCATCAGCGACCAAAACAGCGTAGGACGGCGCATGAAAAATTGTGCTATGCGGGTCATAATAGTCGTCCTACGTTGGTGGTTTCGGGTTCGTCGATTACTTTCACTTTTTCGCCTTGAAGCAGCGAATTGACGCCGGCGCGCACGATGGTTTCATCGCCGTTGAGGCCCGAGGTAATCTCTACGTTGCCTTTGTTGACGGCGTTGCCAATGCTGACGGCGGTTGCGACGACAGTTGAGTCGGGTGCAAGAGTCCATACGCAGGGCTGATTGTTTTTGTCGTAGAAGACGCTGCGCAACGGTAGCTCAAACACGGCGTTGGGGTTGGCCTCGGCGCTGTCGCTGCGATTGATGGTCACTTCGACATTCATGCCGGCTGTAAGCTGTTGGCGGGCGTCGGCCGGCACGGCCAGGCGCATGCTGTAGAGCTGATTGTTGTCGGCTTTGGGGGTAATGCTCAGTAGCTTCACGGCGTAAGATGCTCCGTTGGCCGAGGCAGTGTAGCTCAAAAACTTAGAGCGTTGGAGGTAGGCTTCGGCAGGGAGGTCGACGTTGATTTCGAGCGATGAATTGTCCATCAGCTCTACAACCGGGGTGCCGGCGTTGACCATTTCGCCCTT
Organism: uncultured Barnesiella sp.; assembly: GCA_964490275.1. Lineage (GTDB taxonomy): Bacteria > Bacteroidota > Bacteroidia > Bacteroidales > Muribaculaceae > JAGBWK01. The sequence goes on along the minus strand of CAZBBL010000120.1, from coordinate 1,224 downwards.
CTCGTAGTTGAGTTTCACGACGTAGCCCGAGGTCGGCGCGTGGAGTTTGCAATAGTTGAGGCGATTTTGGCAGTTTTGCAGGTTCACCTCCAAACGCTCCAGACCGGCTTTGCTCTTTTCGTAGTCGTTTTGCGAGAGATTGTTGGTTTGATACATATATTCCAAGCGCTTCATTTCGCTCGCCATTTGGTCGTATTGTATGCGGGCTTCTTTGGCAGCGAGCTGATAGTCGACATCGTCGAGCACGGCAATCACTTGGCCTTGGCTCACATAGTCGCCCTCTTTGACCAGCGTGCGCGATATCTGGCCGGCGGTTTTAAACGCAGCGTTGACCGATTTGCTCTCGGCGACAACACCGCTATAGCTCTTGGCGATGGTAGTGCTCGACAATGTAGGTTTTACTACCAACACGCTATGCACTACGGCGTCTTTCCCTTGCTCTTGGTTGCTACAGCTACAGCAAGCAAGCATCGGTATCATCGCTGATACTAATAATGATCGTATGTTCATTGGTTTAGGTTAGGAGTGATATTTAGTAATGAATCTTTAATGCTCGCAAATTTATGAATTATCCTGCAAATTTTGTATTTATTTACTTAATTATCGTTGCACAGTGGCATATTATGCCAATAAAAAAGACGTAGGAGATAAACGCCGTGTATCGACGTCTATCTCCTACTATAGGGTTGACAAAAAATCGAGATTATGCTTTGTCTTTCGAGCCGAGCACGTTTTCGATTTTGTGTTTGTAGAGTTTCTCCATGTTGTCGCGAGCCGGGCCGAGGTATTTGCGGGGGTCAAATTCGGCGGGTTTTTCAGCGAAGACTTGGCGGATAGCGGCGGTCATAGCGAGACGGCTGTCAGAGTCGATGTTGATTTTGCAAACGGCGCTCTTGGCAGCTTTGCGAAGTTGCTCTTCGGGGATACCGATAGCGTCGGGAAGTTTGCCACCAAATTGGTTGATAACGTCAACTTCTTCTTGGGGAACTGAAGATGAGCCGTGGAGCACGATGGGGAAGCCGGGGAGTTTTTCCATAACTGCATCGAGTACTTCGAATGCCAAGGGCGGGGGAACGAGCTTGCCTTCAGCGTTGCGTGTGCACTGCTCGGGTGTGAACTTGTATGCACCGTGTGATGTACCGATTGAGATAGCCAAAGAGTCGCAACCTGTGCGGGTAGCGAAGTCGATAACTTCTTCGGGGTCGGTGTAGGTGTGGTGGTCTG
>CAZBBL010000119.1:0-6315 GCA_964490275.1 uncultured Barnesiella sp. | reverse complement strand
GGCCATGGCGGATTATTTATTTCGCCGGCTGCTGCAATTTTAACAGTTAAGTTTGTGTTATTGTGTTTTTTTTACTAATTTTGGTGCTTATACTAAGTTGTCGGTACTATGCACTTTCAACTTTGGGAAACAATAGCAGAAAACTAACAACAAACATAAACCTAACCAAACAACAACCTATGAAACTGAAACTTTTTCTGATGTTGCTCTTCGCCGCAACAATCCCGGCGCTGGCACAGCGGGCCTCACTCAGAGGTAGCGTTGTCGAAGCTGACACGGGCAACCCTATCGCCGGAGCACTGGTGACAGTTCAAAACCAAGGCATTACCGTCACAACCGGGCCTGCCGGAGACTTCACCATCAGCAACGCTCAACCGGGCCAAGCCTTGATTGTAGCCGTTGCCGCCGGATACAACGACGCCTCGGTTAGTGCCGACCTCTACGCCGGTCAAACTATCGACCTTGGCCAAATCATCATGGTCGACGAAAACGCTGCCTCGGCCTACTACGAAGAGAATCAGGACATGTGGTATGACGAAAACCTGATTGAAGACGAAGAGTCAACCGCACAGTCAATCTCAGCTTTAAACGGCGCTTCTGACGATGTCTACTACAACGCTCAGAGCTACAACTTCCAGCCGATGTATTTCCGCTATCGTGGTTACAACCAAGAATATCAGGAAACTTACATCAACGGTGTGTCGCTCAACGACCTCGGTCGTGGACGTTTCAGCTACTCTACCCTCGGCGGTATGACATCGCGCGCCTTCCGCAACCGCACATCTACCCTGGGCTTGGCTGCAGCTTCATACGGCTTCGGCGAAATCGGTGGTTCGACCAACATCTCTACCATCACCTCGCAATACGCCCCCGGCTTTAACGGCTCTGTTGCTTACACCAACTCCAACTATATGCTGCGCGCCATGGCAACCTACTCAACCGGCATCAACAAACACGGTTGGGGCTTGACCGCCAGCGTCATCGGCCGCTACGCCAACGAAGGCGTCCAAGAAGGCACCTTCTACAACTCGTTTGGCGCTTTCCTCTCGCTCGAAAAAGTGTTCAACAAAAACCACTCTCTTACCCTTACCGCTTGGGGCGCTCCCACTCAGCGCGGTGGCGCAAGCTCTACCTATCAAGAAGCTTACGACTTGGCAGGCAGCAACCTCTACAACCCCTCTTGGGGCTGGCAAGACGGCAAAAAGCGCAACTCTAAAATCATTGAGCAATTCGACCCCACCGCAATGCTCAACTGGCTCTACAACACCGACAAGACTCAAGTAAACACTGCTGTCGTCACTCGCTGGACTCACTACAGCTCATCGGCCTTGAACTGGTATCAAGCCGCCGACCCGCGTCCCGACTACTATCGCTACCTCCCCTCCTACTATATGGAAGATGGCGAAGCTACCGAGCTCTCTGACTTCTATACTCAAATCTGGAGCCAAAAAGCCAACCGCCAAATCAACTGGGACAACCTCTACCAGACCAACTACCTCAACAACCTCAACAATGAAGACCCCAACGCTACGCAAAAAGGTTCGACCTACATCCTCGAAAACCGCGTAAGCAACCAATTCAACTTCATCCTCAACTCATACATCAACCACCGTTTGAACGACAAAATGTCGCTCCAAGGCGGCGCCTCTTTCAACTATACCAAAGCCGACTATTTCAAAACCATCCGCGACCTGCTCGGTGGTCAATACTGGCTTGATATCGACAACTTCTCAGAGCGCGACTTCCCCAGCGACACCGAAATACTCCAAAACGACCTTAACAACCCCAACCGCAAAGTTGGCAAAGGCGACAAATTTGGTTACAACTACACCATCAACGCCATCCAAGCTACTGCATGGTTGCAAAACGTCATCAACCTTCCCCAATGGGACATCAACTATGGTTTGAAAATGGGTTACACCCAATTCCAACGCGACGGTCACTATCGCAACGGTCGTGCCCCCGAAAACTCTTACGGTAAAGGCACAATGCACCGCTTCGACACCGGCGCTCTCAAAGCCGGCGCTACCTACAAAATCGACGGCCGCAACTTCATCTCTGCCCACGCTACCTACGAGACCAAAGCTCCTCTGTTTGAGTATTCATACATCTCGCCCCGTATCAAAGACGACGCCATCTACGACCTCCAAAACGAGCGTATCTTCTCAGCCGACCTCTCTTATGCTTGGAACTATCGCCGCTTCCGTGGTTCAATCACCGGCTTCTGGACAGAAATGTTCAACATGTCGGAACGCACATCTTACTACGACGACCAACTCTCTACATTCGTCAACTACGTATTGAGCAACGTTCACCAACGCTATCGCGGTGTCGAACTCGGTTTGGCCTACAAAATCACCCCCTCGGTTACCGCATCTTTCGCAGGTACACTCAGCCAATACCAATATCGCAACCACCCCACCGGCGTCAAATCTGTTGAAAACGGCTCTTCAGACGACCTCTTCGAAACCGTTTACCTCAAAAACTACTACGTAGGCGGCACTCCCCAAAAAGCCTTCAACGTAGGCATCGATTGGCAAGCTCCCAAAAACTGGTTCTTCAACATCAACGGTTCTTGGATGGGCGACGCTTACGTCAACCTCGCTCCCATGCGTCACGCCATCTTGGAAGACCTCTGGCAGCAATACCCCAACAAAGAAGAATTGGAAGCTCGCGTAGCCGAAATCGCCGACCAACAAAAGCTTAAAGACGCTTTCGTCCTCAACGCTTCTATCGGCAAACTGGTCTACATCAACCGCAAGGTGTCTATGAACTTCAACCTCAGCGCCACCAACCTGCTCAACAACCGCAACATCATGACCTACGGCTATCAACAAGGTCGTATGAAAGACTACAACATCGAGCAGTTCCCCAACAAATACTCCTACGCTCAAGGCATCAAAATATTCCTCAACGTCGGAGTTAGATTCTAATCATCTCACTTTATCCAAATTTTAATAGCTCAAACCTATGAAACTATATAAATATCTGATGGTCGCTGCCTTAGCGATGGGTTCGATGGTTGGATTCACATCCTGCGACGACGACCTCGAAATACCCCCCGTCAACTATCCCGACATGGGTGGCGACGGCACTGCCGCATCTCCCCTCAACGTCGACGGCCTCACCGCCTACTATACCGCCTACTACTCTTCTACCCCCGACTCCAGCACCTACTACTGGGTCACCGGCTACATCGTAGGCTGCGTCGTAACTACCGAAACCACCTATGTTGCCAACGACGATACCAGCGTCTTTGAAGCCCCCTTCGGCTCAACAACCAACATCCTCTTGGCAAGCTCTCCCAACCCCGGTTCTTACGAAGAATGTGTTGCCATCCAGCTCCCCAGCGGCACGGTGCGCAACGATTTGAACCTCTCTGCAAACCCCGACAACCTCGGTAAACTCGTCACCCTCCACGGCTACATCGACAAATACCTCGGCCTCCCCGGCTTGAGATCGGTCGACGCCTACAACTGGGGCGACCAAGGCATCGCAGGCCTCGACCCCGTAGTGTTCACCGAATGTACCACCATCACCTCAGGCAAAGCCTACGGTCTTGTTGCCAACACCGGCACATCTTACTATATGGGTAAACCCGCCGACGAAGGCGCTTCTTACGGTTGGCTCTACGGCACCGCCGTCACCATCAACAACGGCGTCATCAAGAGCGACGAAGCCAACGGCTTCATCTTCCAAGCTGCCGCTACCGACGGTCAATACTACATCCTCGACTCTCGCGGACGTTATCTCTACATGAGCGGTACATACAACAGCTTCCAGCTCTCTTCTACCCTCGACGCTTCAGACAACACCTACCTCTGGACTCCTTACCGCAACGACGACGGCACTTGGACCATCACCAACGTCGGCAACTCTAAGGTAATCCAATACTACATCGATAAATCGTCATACGGCGCCTACTCTACAATCGAAATCGGCTACGCTCTCCCAATCCTCTACGAAATGGATGGCGACCCCGACGTCACTCCCGCCGACCCCACCGAACCCGACACCCCATCTACCGGTGACACCGACGGCGCAGGCACTCAAGACAACCCCTACTCATGTGCCGAAGTAATCGCCCTCAACCCGACATCTACCACAACTGCTGTCGCTTCAGGCGTTTGGGTTAAAGGCTATATCGTAGGTTCGATGCCCACAGGCGGTAGCTCTACCACCCTCTCAGGCACCAACTTCTCTACCACCGACGCTGCTACTACCAACATGGTCGTTGGCCCCACTGCCGACTGCACCGACTACACCCGCTGTATCACCGTCCAACTCCCCACCGAAGCCAACGCTCCCGGCGTACGCTCTGCCTTGAACCTCTCTGACAACCCCGGCAACCTCGGCAAAGAAGTAAGCCTCTATGGCGACATCATGAAATATTGCGGTGGCGCCGGCGTTAAAAACACATCTGCCTACGTGCTCGACGGACAAAGCGGCGGCGGTAGCTCAGACGACAGCGGCTCTACAACTACCGGCTCTACAATCTACTCAGGTCTGTCGTCGACCGACACCGAACTCACCACAGGTTGGAGTATCGACAACGCCTCTATAGACGAAAACCTCTCATATGTTTGGACATGGAAAGTCTACAACTCTGCCGGCTACCTCTATGCTTCGGGCTACAACTCTCAAGCCTACGCCTCTGAAGCCTATGCCGTATCGCCCACTATCGACCTTACAGGCGTCACCGGCGCTACCGTTAGCTTTGAACATGCAGCCAAATATCAAACCAATCTCACCACTGACTGCAAATTCTGCGTTCGCGTCGACGGCTCATCTACTTGGACCGCGCTGACTATCCCCACCTGGCCCACCTCAGGCGCTTGGACGTTTGCCAACTCAGGCGATATCGACCTCTCGGCCTACGCCGGCAAGAAGATTCAGGTTGCTTTCAAATATGTCTCAACCTCGTCTCAAGCCGACACCTGGGAAATAAAGAACCTGGTTGTCACCTCTAAATAAAATATCCAACAGCTGATAACACAGATTGATTAACCCCTTTTCAAAACGAAAAAACATGAAAATCTATAAATATCTCGCAGGACTGGCGCTCATATCCTCGACGGCGTTGCTGACCGCTTGTCAGGACGACTTCGACGACAACACCCCCAAGTTGGATATCCCGGTTGCCACCTCCACCCCAAACACCACTATCCTCGAACTCAAACAAAAGTTTTGGGAGTCTGACCTCAACTACTGTGACAAAATCGAGCCCAACGACGACGGCACTCGCACCATCATCCACGGCTACGTAGTAAGCTCAGACCGCGCCGGCAACGTCTACAAAAAGCTCGTCATCCAAGACGAAACCGCTTCTTTGGCTATGTCGATCAACGCCAACTCGCTCTACAACGACTACCGCATAGGTCAAGAAATCGTCCTCGACGTTACCGACATGTATATCGGTAAATATTGCGGCTGCCTGCAACTTGGTTGGCCCGACGTCTACGAAAAAACCGGCGTCATCCAAACCTCATTCATGGGCTTGGAAGTGTTCAAAAAACACGCCGAACTCAACGGCCTGCCCGACGCTGCTAAGGTCGACACCATCAACGTCCACCGCATCGCCGACATCCCCGTCGCTTCTGAAGAACTCGCCGAATGGCAAAACCAACTCATCCGCCTGAACAACGTTCACTTCGAAGATGGCGGCACAAAAGCCTTCACCGACGGATATCAAGTCACCACCAACCGCATCTTGGTCGACGCTGACGGCCAAAAAATCACCGTCCGCACCAGTGGCTACGCTACCTTCCGCGAAGAAATGCTTCCCGAAGGCGACGGCGACGTCGTAGCTCTGCTCGACTTCTATCAAACCTCTACCGACTCTGACAGCTCGCCTTGGCAGCTCACTATCATCGACGCCAACGGCGTGATGAACTTCGGTAACCCCACTCTCGACCCGGGCGACATCGACAACCCCTACACCGTTGAACAAGTAATCCAACTCGAAGACGCAGGCAAAACTACCACCGCTTGGATGACCGGCTACATCGTCGGCGCTGTTGCCCCCGGTGTCTCTACCGTCACCTCTAACGACGACATCGAATGGAGCTCTGAAGTTGTCCTCGACAACACTCTGGTTATCGGCCCCACCGCCGACTGCACCAACTGGAACGAATGTGTAGTAATCTCGCTGCCTCAAGACTCTCAACTCCGCTCTGTCGGCAACCTCCGCGACAACCCCTCGGTATATGGCAAACAAATCTGGCTCTACGGTAAATTTGCTACTTACATGGGCACATGGGGTATCACCGGCAACTCAGGCGCATCTTCTCAATTCCAAATCGATGGCGTAAGCTC
>CAZBBL010000118.1:0-6508 GCA_964490275.1 uncultured Barnesiella sp. | reverse complement strand
CCTCTATCATGGGCCGTGACGGCGACCCCTTCTACGGCGCTCCTGTAGTATTGGTAGTCTTAGCCCGGAAAGATGCGCCGACATATATCTACGACGGTTCGTTGGTGATGGGCAATTTGATGAATGCCGCCCACAGCCTTGGCCTCGGCTCTTGTTGGATTCACCGCGCGAAAGAGACTTTCGAAAGCGAGGAGGGCAAAGCGATACTTAAGCAACTCGGCGTCGAAGACGAATATGAAGGCATCGGCAATTGCATCATCGGCTATGCTGATTCCGAGGGCTTAAAGCCGGCGGCCCCTCGAAAAGCCGACTATGTCTATTGGATAAAATAAACGTCAGTTTATTGAAAGCTTGTTGAAGAACAAGTCCTTATAAACATACTCCTCGCATGGTTTCGTACCATGCGAGGAGTTGTTGTTATTGAGTATGTGGATATTTCGCTTAGAGAACCACTTTGACAGGCTCACATCCGGGCACTACCAAGATGTAGACACCCGACGCGGGAGCAAAGCGACCTTCAGCTATTTTGGCTACTTCAGCGCCTGAGATTGAATATAAACGAGCATTGGCCGAAGTGATGATTTGGCCGTTAGCTGCGGTCCATTCAGCAGCCGGTTGCTCGATATTGATGTTATCAACGCCCGATGTGCCGAGTTGCACTTCAATCTGATTAGACCAAGCCGACTCGTTTGCGACACTGTTGTCGGTAGGCACGGCCTTCACGTTATAGTAATATACAGGCTCTGTCAAATCGGTAATGGTATAGCTGGTATCGGTGATACCAGAGATAGTGATTTTCGAGCCTGATGTTGTTACTACGGGAGCCAAAGCGGGAGCCGACGAAGAATTGTTTTCGGCATCTGACAAAGCTGCTTCGAAATTGTCTTCGGTCAAGTCGGTCACCTCGCCGGCAAAGGCAAGAACCTTAGAGAGCAATACACGTTTCGACGATGTCGAGCCGTTGGCCACTCTCACCTTATAGGTCTTAGTGTCGTCCAAACCGGTCAGCACGGTATAAACATATCCGACCGAAGTTGGGCAGTCGAGAGACGATGTTGCGGCAACCGTGGTGCCATTGACGGCTGATAACACGACTTTACAACCTGAGTCGTTGCCATAGCGTACGGCACGCGCTGCAATTGTGATTTTTCCGTCGACAGGCGACATTGTCAAAGACGATGTGATAGAACCGGTCTGTTTGCCGGAACCGAGTCTGATATAGCTGCCGGATGTCTCAAGGGTATAACCCGAAGTGGTCCATTCACTGTTGCTCTTGCTGTTGACATAGTCGTTCCAAATCGACAATGTTGTATCGACTTTGGGCCATACCTGAAGAGTGTAAGTGACGTCGGTATCATCTGACGAAACCGGCGACCACGAAGCTGTGAACCCATTTGATTTGACATCTGAAGCCTCGTTGGGAGTAGGAGTGGCAAGCGTGGGAACAGCAGCCTTGTCGACCCAGAACGAAACCTCGCCGGTAGTTGCGTTGCGAGTAATTTCGGTCACGGGGCACGAAAGATAGCTGCCATAGTTGGTTTTGGCTGCCGGAGTCGATGTGTTGGTAAACTCTGTGGCATAGCTCTTGGGCCAAAGGTCGGCCGAATTGGTAGCTTGGCTCAACACGTTGTCGGCGGGCACGATGGTCATTCGCTGAGTAGAATAGTTATTAACCGTATTGTCGGACCAATATGATGACGAATATGTAACATGGTTAATCAGCATACCTGCGTCGCTCATATATTCATCCCAGCCTTGTTGCTGACGACTCTCAAAGATGAAATATTCATTACTGTTTGAGCTGTTGACCAACACTACGGCCATATCGTTGCGATTAGAGATGTTGTTTTGATAGGGTAGTGTATAGTAGGTGTTTGCCACGCCTTCTGTAAGTGTCATCCAGCCCATGAAAGCTTTTTCATAAGCGGTGTAGCCGACAGGTGTATAGCCATCATTGTTATAGCAGCCATAGTCCATCAACGACCATTCGTCCATACCATAATAGCCATTGTTATAGGTGGTTTCATAGAAGTCGGGGAGACCCAAGCAGTGAGAAAACTCGTGGCAGAAGGTGCCGATGCCGTCGATTTTTGAAGTAGAGGTGCCGTTGAGTTCGTTAAATACACCATAAGTATCAATCTTCACGCCATCGCAAGTCTTCGACAGGTTTTCTTCAGACAGAGCCCATTGGCAAGGCCACACCGCAGCAGCCACACCCGACGATGCTTGTCCCACGCCGGCATATAGAATCACGACAACGTCGCATTTCCCGTCACCGTCATTGTCGAATCGAGAGAAATCAACATCGCTATCGGCTAATGTACAAGCGTCTTTAACCATCTCGCCGGGCTTTTCGTCAGAACCGTTAGAATCGGAGCCACCGTAGTATGCACGCTTGTTAGACAAGGTATAAGGGCCGTAGACCTCAAATTGAGGTTCGTATTTGCCTTGCGACATATCGTGGAAATATTGATAGCCACTGACGCCCGACTCTCCGGCAAAGAATTGCTCGAATGTGCTCTTAGGGTCGGAGTCCTTAAATTTTACGTCGGAATATTGTACCAACAATACCGGTATCTTATTGCTACCCTTATGAGGTACAGTCGACGACTGTTGCTCGATGCTGATGCGTCCGGCAGCCCTTTTGATTTGAGCATCCGACTGCACGTTGTTAGTCGCCATTGCTTGATAATGAGGCGATGCCAAGCGGTTGGCTTTGAATGTCAATGACGATTCTTGAGCTTGAATAAACGACTGCTCGTCGGCTGTACGTTGGCCTACTTCGTGAACGTAAACATCAGTTTGTCCGCCAACAGATTGATAGACGGCATAGCCCTTGTCGGTGAAATTGACGGCCAAACCATCAGACGTCACATAGGCATGATAACGTTCGTCGCCCATCTGCGTCACCGTCACAGTAGTTCCATCGGGCTGTGTCACTGTCTTGACCAAGCGCTTGGCCGGCACTGCCGACGCCGTAGCACCAATCATAACGACAGTAGCAATTGAGAGTAAAATTCTCTTCATAAAACAAGTAATTAGTGTTAGTACGAAAAAAGGAAGCGGCTCTAAGGCCTCTCATATTAAAATTAGCGTTATTTAATTTTTTCACAATCTAAAGCACAAATTAAGTAATAATTTTCTAAACATGCAATAAGTATTCCAAGTCAAATTGTTAATTACTAATTTTTTATTAATTTTGTGATGCAATTTAAGGATTCTGCTCCTATCATTATTACACTGAATGAATAAAGCCTATCTGACCTCTATATTACTATCGACAATCTGTCAACCATATATCTTTGGGCAAGAGCCAACCGACTCGGTGCCCGACGTTGAAATCAACGAGGTGGTTGTCAGCGTGCGCCAACCGGGACAGCGCAAGCTCCGCTCGACCGTCGAAAACACCGACTTGATTTCGGCCTCAGAGCTTCGACGTGCCGCCTGTTGCAATCTTGGAGAGAGCTTCACATCAAATCCATCGGTTGACGTAAGCTATAGCGACGCGGCTACAGGCTCAAAGCAAATAAAACTTCTCGGGTTGTCGGGCACATATGTGCAGATGATGACAGAAAACATACCAAACTTTCGCGGCGCTGCCTCTCCGTATGGATTGGGATATATAGCCGGCCCATGGATACAATCCATACAGATATCGAAAGGTGCCAGCTCGGTAAAAAACGGTTATGAGTCAATCACCGGGCAAATCAATGTAGAAATGCTCAAACCTCAGACAGACCAATCGCTATCGGTCAACGGATATGCCGACCACATGGGCAAAGCCGAACTCAATGCTACGGGCAACATCCATGTCGATTCAAAATGGTCAACCGGACTACTACTCCATGGCGAAAATACATTCGCTGCACACGACAACAACGGCGACGGCTTTATCGACTTGCCTAAAACTCGGCAGCTCTCGGCCATGAACCGTTGGGCCTATTTCAGCGATAGCTACATATTCCAAGCCGGCGTAAAATTTCTCGCTGAGAAGCGCCAAAGCGGGCAAGATGATATGCACTCAGGCCATACAGCTACCGACCTTTACAAGATTGATATCGACACACGTCGCTGGGAAGCCTTTGCAAAGAATGCGTATATATTCGACCAAGCAAATAATACCAATGTAGCATTGATATTGTCAGGCTCATTCCACGATCAAAGTTCAGACTATGGTCATAAGCTCTACGACGTCACACAAAAAAATCTCTATGTATCGCTAATGTTTGAACGCTCTTATGGTAGTTATCACTCTATATCTACCGGATTGAGTTTCAACTACGACCATTTTGACCAAACCTACCGTCTGTCGAATGTAGCCAATACTGCCGACAATCGGCTGAAAGAGATTGAGAATGTACCGGGCGCCTACGCTCAATATACTCTCGATATCGACAAGCGCATCATCGCCATGGCCGGCCTACGCTACGACTACAGTTCAATTTTTGGCAGCATGCTTACGCCTCGCTTCCACGTCAAATACAACCCGATGAATCAGCTTTCGCTTCACGCATCTGCCGGACGTGGATATCGCAATCCCCACCGCCTCGCTGATTTCAGCTATCTGTTGGCCTCGGCTCGCAGAGTGATAATAGACCCGGTGGATAAACAAGAGTCGGCATGGAATTTTGGTGGTGGCGCTTCATCCAACCTCCAACTATTTGACAGAGAACTCACGCTCAGTGGCGAATATTACTATACTCGCTTCAAAAATCAAGCCATTGTCGATCTCGACAGCGACCCACATGCAGCTCATCTCACCTACAACGCGGGTAAATCGTTTTCTCACACCGTGCAAATCGAGATGACCTATCAACCGTTTAAAGACTTCACATTATCGGCAGCCTACCGCTATACCGACGTAAAAGAAAACTATGGTTTAGGTTTGGTTGCCAAGCCTCTGACATCAAAATCAAAAGGGCTTTTTACGATAGGATATACTCCGATGATGGGTATATGGCAATTTGATGCGACATTAGCTATTAACGGTGGCGGACGTATGCCGACAGCCTACACGACATCCGCCGGACAAAGCTCCTGGAACGCGACTTATAAGGCCTATCCATTGCTAAATATGCAAGTGACACGCAATTTCCGCCATTGGGCCATCTATATCGGAGGCGAAAACCTAACCAACTACCGACAGAAAAATCCAATAATTGACGCCGGCAACCCTTGGGGCGAAAACTTTGATGCCACCATGGTATATGCCCCCATTCACGGAGCATTGGCATACATCGGCTTTAGATATTCATTCACAAAATATTAATCATACAAAAAGAATAAACGCCTTATGAAAAAATTAATCCCGGTAATGCTCTCGATGATATTATCTATCGTAGCTATGGCCGAAACCAAAACCGCCGTCTTCACCGTTAATCCTCAAATGTCGTGCAGCAACTGCGAGAACAAAATCAAATCTAACCTGCGATTTGAAAAAGGTATCGTCGATGTAGTTCCTTCGGCTGAGAAACAAACCGTCGTTGTCAACTACGACGACAATAAAACCAATGTCGAAAAGATTGTCAAGGGCTTTAAAAAAATTGGCTATACTGCTACCGAAGTTTCAGCTGAAGCCAAGAAAGCCGAAAGCGGATGCAGCTGCTGCAAATCAGATCAAAAACAACAGAACGACGGATGCTGCAAAACCGCAGAGAAAGAGCAAAAAAGCGGTTGCTGCAAATAAATTGTTACAATCTGCACACTCAATACGCTAAATCTCAGCCTATCTTGGTTGGGATTTAGTTTTTTATTAACTTTGCAGCCACAAATCATAATATCATCTAATGAGAAACTTTGCTTACTATTTCGTCGCATTAGTTATTGCCTGCTCGTGCAGCCATCAAAAGAAATTCGCATCAATCCAAGAAGCCGAAGAATCATTCACTCAACGTGGTTACAAAATTATTTGTAGCGACAGCGACAACTTTGCCTTCATGAACACCGACTCAATCTTTGTCTACCACCATCCGACACAGGCTATAGACCTCATACCCGACGACTCTTATTCCAAAACATTCGGCTACAATATAGATTTATCAAATCCAGACTCTCTTACTGCCTTTGTAGCCAATTTTTCTATGGAAACAATCCGTCCTCAAGAGGTGCGCACAATATTGCTTGACAACAATACCATAGTTTCAAACAATGGTGCATTTCTTTTCACGCAAACCGTAACCGACGACATCTCAGGCGATGTAGACCGCACATTCTTGCTCAACATCACAATGCCGGACAGCATCTGTGGCGCTCGGCTGCTACTTCTCGCTGCCTCCAACGAAGTGACATACGACAGCGACCTCAATGACATCGTTATCCCGGCAGCTGAAAATCGCACTTTGCTGCCATCTACCTACCGCGATAAGATTGTGCCATCGATGAACAACTCTTCATATATCGAAATGTTTGAGGAGGGGAGAGCAATCTACTGTCAACTCGTCATTGACCTCATGGGTAATGTCAAAGAAATAATCCCGGAAACATTTACTATTGGCAACGCCGACGACGT
>CAZBBL010000117.1:0-6514 GCA_964490275.1 uncultured Barnesiella sp. | reverse complement strand
GCTCTTCGTCGGGCACTTTGCCTATATCGTGGAGCAAGCCGGCGCGACGAGCTTTCTTGGGGTTGAGACCGAGCTCGGAGGCCATGATGGCGCAGAGGTTGGCTGTTTCGCGGGCGTGCTGCAAGAGGTTTTGACCGTAGCTTGAACGATATTTCATTTTGCCGATGAGGCGTATCAGGTCGGGGTGTAAGCCATGGATGCCGAGGTCGATGGCCGTACGTTTGCCGGTTTCGATGATTTCTTCTTCGATTTGTTTGCGCACTTTGTTGACTACTTCTTCGATGCGGGCGGGGTGGATACGTCCGTCGGCTACGAGCTGATGCAGGGCTAAGCGGGCTATTTCGCGGCGCACGGGGTCGAAGCCTGAGAGGACGATAGCTTCGGGGGTGTCGTCGACGATGATTTCGATGCCGGTAGCGGCTTCGAGGGCGCGGATGTTGCGGCCTTCACGACCGATGATGCGGCCTTTTATTTCGTCGCTGTCGATATGGAAAACGGTGACGGAGTTTTCGATGGCGGTTTCGGTAGCGACACGTTGAATCGATTGTACGACGATGCGTTTTGCCTCTTTGTTGGCCGTGAGCTTGGCTTCGTCCATGATGTCGTTGATGTAGGCGGCAGCGGCTGTTTTGGCTTCGTCTTTGAGCGATTCGATGAGTTTTTCTTTAGCTTCTTCCGACGACAGGCCCGAGATGTGTTCGAGGGTGTCTTGGACGGAGCGTTTGAGGCGGTCGAGTTCGTCGCGTTTGGCGTCGACGACAGCTATTTGAGAGTCGAGGTTTACACGAGTGGTTTCGAGCTCGTTGCGAGTGCGTTGGTTGTCGCTTTGTTGTTGGTTGAGCTGGAGTTCGCGTTGTTTGAGTTTAGCCTCGAAGGATTGTATTTTGGCCATGCGCTGATTCACTTGTTTTTCAGCTTCGGCTTTGATTTTGATTTCCTCTTCGCGCGCTTCAAGGAGTTTGTTTTTTTTGAGGACTTCAGCGTCGCGTTGGGCTTCTTCTACGATGGTTTTTGCACGGTTTCTTGCCATTGACTTTTGGATAGCTGCGGCGATGGCAAAACCTATAATTACACCGACGATACCGCAGATGGCATAAAACAAAATGTCCATGTGATTAACGATGATATTAAAATATACGCACCTATTCTGCGACGACACGGAGCTGCTTCGGGGTGTGGGGGCCGTAGGCGGCGCCTTGTGAGGCTGAAAGTGTGCGGGGGTTATTTATTGGTTAATTCGGTTGCTTAGTTTAGACGGCTTAAAATAGCGAAGGCGCATTGTCGTCGTTGCTGTCGTCGAGCGGTAGTTCGAAGCTTGGTTGTTTGGCTTCGACGTCGAGCAAGATGTTGTCGAGCTCGCGCTCTAAGCTTTCGAGTGACGTGGAGGTAGCTTCGGCTTGCTTGTTTAAAACAACAAATGTTTTGGCAAACTGGAATGCTACCATTGCCAACACCTCTTGAGAGGATTTGTCGGAGAAGCGTTTCATCCACGCTTTCCACAATTCGTTGACGTTGTATTCGGCTGTGCGTATAGTTGGCTCCTCTTCCATACGTATTTGTAATGGAATCGGCGGCAGCTGGGCGATGCGAATCGTTATGTTAAGCTTATCCTTCGGCATCAGTTACTTAGTTGGTTGATGCATTTGTCGATTTCCCACACTAATTCGGCAAGATATTCCCGGGTGTTGTCGATGTCATCGCGCGATGGCTCAATAGTCGACGCCATGCGTAGATAGTTCAACTCCGATTCGAGATGCTCGATCTTGGCTCGGCTTTTTTGCAATTCGTCGCTGAGTACATTGTTGCGCTCAATGGCTTCGTCCCTTTGACGTAGCACAACATGGTAGCGCTCGGTTAGCAACCGAGCCTTACTGATGATTGTGGCGATTCGTTGGTCAAAGGTGCCGGGCATAGCTTATCCAAATTTTCACAAAAGTAAAAAATTATTTGGGAAAATTGCAGGAAATATCCGATTTTTTATGAAAAAAATTTCGTTTTCAGTGTGATAAGGTGGGCGAGCAGCACGACGAAGATGATGGCTGAGGGGGCAAACAGGCGGCGCCATTCGGCGAATGAGCCGAGAAGGTCGACGGCGATGTTGCCTACGCACATCAGCCAAAAGGCTATGTCGATGAGTGGTGGCCGGTGTTGTCGGTACCAATAGAGCAGGCCGGCGATAGCTGCGGCAATCAGCAAGATATAGACTACCGGAAATTTTATAGCGCGATATTCAAACCCTATTGCAGGGGCAAGAAGCGAGGCGTTGAAGTTGGTTGTCAGCACTTTGCGATACCATCCGGCGCGGTCGATGTTTTTAAGCGATTGCAGCCCATTATAGACCAATGTGTCGGGGAGCCCGTAGAAGTCGGGGGCATCCCAAACATTGATGCGATGGCCAATTGCTTCAAAGTCTTTTACGCGCTGTTTGAGTATCGGATTTGAGATGTTTTCAGATTTGAGCAGACCGATGTCTAAGGCGTTGACTTCGTCGTTGTGGATGGCAACGGTCGATGGGGTGAACACTCCTACCTTTGCCTGGATATCAGCGCAGTAGCCAATCATTAGCGAGCCTGAGACGGCGAGGCAGGCCAGGGCGTGGAGGGCGTGACGTCGGCGATGGATTGACAGCAGCAGTATGGCCGTTATTGCTACGACGATGATTAGGTAGAGGAATGATGGGCGTAAGAATAGTAGCAGCGTCAAATCGAGACACAACAGGGCTGTTTTTCGCCAAGAAATATAGCTTCTATACCAATCGACAAGGCGATAGCAGAATATTACCGATATGCTTATGGCGAGCGATTCGGTTTGAACAAGTGTGTTCCAAAACGCATTCATCGGCAGACAGCCGTGAATCAGTAATACGGCCAAGGATATATATGGCGAGAGGTTGAGCCGGCGACACAGTCGGTAGAGATATATCATGCTGATATAAAACACGATGAGCTGCACTACGATGAGGATATGGGCGAAGTGTTTGGCCGAGATAAATTGTGCGACAGCGATGAGTGCGGGGTAGACCGGGGTGCGAAAATCGTTGAAAGAGCCGTGGGCGAGATCGTCGGCGGCAACGATGTAGCTGGGGGTGTCGTGAAAGAGGCCGCCATGACGAAAGTTGGTGGTAGTAAATTCGCCGAAGGCATCATATTCTACTATCGCCGACAGTTGTGCCACGACCGAAATCAATAGGGCAATCGCCAAGATATGTCGTTTGACGAAATTATTGACAGCGCCGAAACGTGTTTTTAGCTTTAGAAGCATAGGAGGGAGTAAAATTGCACGAAACGATGCAAATATAAGGCATATTTGCGTAAATGACAATAAAAATTATTGCGGACGAAGCAAAATATGTCGCCACGAAGGGCGAGATTTTAGTGGAGTGTGGCGCGAGAGGGTTTTGACTGTGGCATAGGAGATTGCGGAGGCGAGGATGACGGGGAAGAGCATGCCGTAGGCGCCGGTCATTTCGGTTGTGAGGAAAATAGCCATCAATGGAGCTTGCACCGAGCCGGCCATCACGGCAGCCATGCCGTAGAGGGCAAAGTCGGCGGCCGGCAGGTGGGTGGCAAAAAGCGAGTTGGAGATGATAGCGAAGGCGTAGCCGGCGATGCTGCCGGCAAAAAGCGTTGGCGCGAAGTCGCCACCGACGCCGCCACCCGAGTTGGTGGCCTGAGTGGCAAAGGCTTTGACGGCGAGTATGGCTATCAATATCAGAGGCATTGCGATAGCCGAGCCTGAGGCGACAATCGGGCTATAGTCGAGAACCGCTGCATAGTCGTTGTCGATAAGGCGGGTCATAGTGGTGTAGCCTTCGCCGTAAAGGCTTGGAAATAAGAATATAAGTAGGGCCAATGTGGCTGCGGCGATAATGTTTTTTATCCAATGGTTGGAGATAGCATTGAGCCAACGCTCGCCTATCGACATCATCGACGAATAGTAGATTGAGTAGAGGCCGCAAAGGAGTCCGAGCAGGAATATAGCGCCTAAAATTTCGGGTGTGAAAGCTACGTCGGGGGTGTAGACTACGTCGAGGGTGCAGCCCGATAGCAGGTAGGCGAGGCCGGCCGAAATAATGCAGCAAACGAGCAGCGCGATGATGGAGATGGTAGTGAGCCTCATTTGCAGCACTTCGAGGGTGAACAGTGCACCGCCGATAGGCGATTTGAAGATGGCAGCGATGCCGGCGGCGGCGCCAAAACCGATGAGAATGCGCAGGAGGCCGTCGGGTAGGGCAAACAGGCGGCCAACGTTGCTGCCTATGGCGGCTCCGGCATAGGCTATGGGGCCTTCGGCTCCGGCCGAACCGCCACATCCGATAGTGATTGAGCTGGCAATGATAGGGGCGTAGACCAAGTTGGCTCGCATCTTTACGATGCCGTCTTTGAGGTTTTTGACAAGGATATCACAGCCATGAGCGATGCTTTCGCCGAGGATGTAGCGACAATAGCAGGCGGTGGCAATGAGGCCCATACCGGGCACGATGAGAAGGACGAAATTGCCGTGGTCGACGTTGAGGTTGGCCGTTATGAAGCTCGCGATAGCCGAGATGAGAGCTTTGAGCAAGGATGCGGCCAAGCCTGAGGCGAGGCCTACGATGGCGGCCAAAATAAGTAGCGACGGTTTGTTGCCGAGGCGCTGATGGACAGAGGCTGCCGCTTGGCGTGCGCTGCGTAGCAGCTGAGATTTGATGGATATATGTCGGTGGGGCATCGTCGTGGAGAGAGTTGCGATTACAAATGTAACAACGCTCGTGGCGATGCAAAGTTTTGTTGTGAAACGAGCTCTTAGAGGATTGGGGCAAACAGACGCATAAACGACTCGACGGCGCGTTGCATACGTGGGCGGTGTTTCCAATCGTAGGGGAGCACGCGGGTAGAATCGTTCATGTCTGAGATAAATTGCTCGGTCATTTGAGCGTTGAAATCTTTTGAGTAGATAAAGAGGTTGCTTTCGAAATTGTGTTCAAAGCTGCGGAAGTCGAAGTTGACCGAGCCGACGGTCGAGAAGTCGTCGTCGATGACGATGGCTTTTGAGTGGAGCATACCTTTGTCGTAGAGGTAGACTTTGATGCCGGCAGCGAGACATTCGCGTATGTAGGAGTAAGAGGCGTAGCGCAGTAGGGCGGAGTCGGTTTTGCGCGGCATCATTATGCGTACGTCGATTTTGGCCAATGCAGCTGCCTGAAGAGCGCTGAGCAAGCTCTCGTTGGGGATGAAATAGGGGGTTTGGATGAAGATTGAATGTTTGGCGTTGGAGATGGCTTTGAGAAACATCAACACGAAGTTGCTCCAACGTCCGGTAGGGCCCGACACGATGAGTTGCATGCCGATGTTTTGCGAGGCCGGAGTGTGCTCGATGTCGTGGGCGGTGCCTTCGGGTATGGGGCGCCCCATGAAGTTCCAGTCGGTAGCGAAAGAGTGGTTGAGGCTTTTGAGGATAGGGCCGGTGACACGAATATGGAGGTCGCGCCATGTAGGATAGTTGCCTCCGTCGATGTAGCGGTCGGCGATATTCATGCCGCCAATGTAGCCTATTTTGCCGTCGATAAGGCAAATTTTGCGGTGGTTGCGCCAGTTGATGCGCGAGCCGAAGAAGGGGAATGTGACTTTAAAGAAGGGGTAGGCTTCGATGCCGGCACGGCGCATACGTTTAAAAAACCTGTGAGGCGTTTTGAAAGAGCCTACGTGGTCGTAGATTATCTTTATATCCAATCCTTGGCCGGCTTTTTTGATGAGCAGGTCGGCCAGGCTGTTGCCTATTTTGTCGTTTTCGAAGATGAAATATTGCAGGTAGACGTATTTTTTAGCGTTTTCGATGTCGTCAAACAGGGCTTTAAATTTGTCGCTGCCGTTGTTGAAAAGTTGCGCTGAGTTGCCTTCGTAGTAGGGGGCGCCGATGAGCGATTGGCCGAGGCGTATTTGCTGAGCGCTCTCGTCTGTGAGTTGATGATAGCGCGAGCGTACAAACGGTTTGGCGGGCTCATGTTTTTTGAGTTTGCGACGGTTGCGACGCGAAATAAATCGTTTGTTTTTAATGCTGCGCCCGAATAGGAAGTAAAGCACGAGGCCAACGGCGGGCACCACCAACAACACTGTGACCCAAGCCAAGGTTTTCACCGGGTTGCGGTTTTCAGACACTACGACGCCGATGATACTGAAGATAGTGATGGCATAGGCGGTCATCAATACCCAGTAAATCCACGAAAAGTTGATGTCTGAGAGGGTTTCGGTCATAGCAGAATCATGGTGAATAGTTTTGGCGCCGTGATGGGACGCCACTAAGGTAAGCAATATTTTTGATACAGCGCTATCCGACAATTAAAAAAATGTCAAATAGTCACGGCTCTTTCATTTAAAATCTCACACACGATTCCAAAATATCCCTATTTTGTAGGCGACATACCGCCTATATGTCCACGAAAAAGTTAACTACTGACAGTGTACCTCGGTTAGCGTTAAATAAGCCTAATTGTAAAATGGTAGGATGAAAGTGAGTTCATCTTCTCTAATTGTAA
>CAZBBL010000116.1:0-6586 GCA_964490275.1 uncultured Barnesiella sp. | reverse complement strand
GCTTCTCCGATACAAAACTTCCGGTCGACTCCGGCATCATCCGCTTCTCCGACTATGAGATTTATGGAGTCAACTCCAATCCGATCTGCATCGACGGTACGGTTGATGTGACATCGCTCAGCGATATTGCCCTCGACTTGAAGATGAAAGCTCGTCAATGGCAGGTCGTCGGCAACAACAAGCGTCGCAGCGCCGATGTCTATGGCAAAGCGTTTATCAACTTCGACGCTACGGCTCGCGGCTCGCTGAAACAGCTCAATGCCGACGTCTCGGTGCTCGTGCTGCCCGAAACCAATGTCACCTATGTTTTGTCGTCGGCTTCGTCTCAACTCGGCTTGCAAAGCGAGTCTGATATGGTGCGCTTTGTCAACTTCGCCGACACTACACAGGTGATGCAAGCCGACAGCGTTGCTTCCGTATCATCTATGTCGCTCAATCTCAACGCTTCGCTGCTCATAGCCCAGGGCTCCACTATCTGTGCCGACCTCTCGAGCGATGGCAAAAACAAAGTGCAGGTGAAAGCTCAGGGCAATGTCGACTTTACCCTCGGCGCGTTGGGCGATATGCGCACGGTCGGACGTATCTCAATCGACGATGGATTTGTGCGCTACACACCGCCGTTGATGTCTGAGAAGCTATTCAACTTCCAAGAGGGTAGCACCGTCGCTTTCACCGGCGACATAGCCAACCCCGTGCTCAATATCAAAGCTGTCGACCGAGTCAAAGCCAACGTCACTCAAGAAGGCCAAAATTCTCGCCTTATCAACTTCGACGTCGCTTTGTCGGCCACCGGCACGCCGTCTAATTTGAATGTCGCCTTCGATATGTCGACCGACGACGATGTGACCGTCGAAAACGAATTGCAAGCCATGAGCCCCGAACAGCGTGCCAACCAAGCAATGAACCTCCTGCTCTACAACGTCTACACCGGTCCCGGCACCAAAGCAAGCTCCAACCTCGCCGGCAACCCGCTCTATTCATTCCTCGAGTCGCAACTCAACACGTGGATGGCCAACAATGTCAAGGGCGTCGATATTTCTTTCGGTATCGACCAATACAACAGCACCGTCGACGGCATCTCGTCGACCACCACGAGCTATAGCTATCGCGTGTCGAAAACATTCCTCAACGACCGATTCAAAATAGTAGTTGGCGGCAACTATTCTACCGACGCTGATGCCGACGAAAACTTCTCGCAAAATCTTATCAACGACATATCCTTCGAATATATGCTCAACCGTAGTGGCTCGATGTATGTCCGCCTGTTCCGCCACACCGGTTATGAGAGCATCCTCGAAGGCGAAGTTACCCAAACCGGCGTCGGCTTTGTCTATAAGCGCAAACTCAATTCGCTGCGCGATCTTTTCCGCTTCGGCCCGCGCCGTATAGATTCCGACCATCAGTCAACTCAAAATCAAGCTACCGAAAATGTTTCTCCATCGAGTGATAAATAATATAGGTGCCATTGTCGCTGTAATGCTGATATTGCTGTCGGCCTCATGCTCTACGACCAAACGTATCGAGGAGGGCGAGCAACTCTATACCGGCGTGAAGAGCGTGAAAATCATCTCGCCCGACGATGTCGCTATCCCCTCCGACGTGCGCTCTCAGGTGAAAGCTGCCGTCAACGTTGCTCCCAACAACTGCCTTATCTCTCCGTCGATACGCTATCCATTCCCGTTGGGCCTCTGGGTCTACAACAATTGGAGCAACCCGCCATCGGGGTTCAAACATTGGATTTATGAGAAGCTCGTCCAAGAACCGGTGCTTATCTCTGAAGTGCGCCCCGCTATCCGCACCAAGATGATTGAGGAAATACTCGACAATAACGGCTACTTTAGCGGCACGGCTACCTATGAATTGACCAAGGAACGCAATGCAAAAAAGGCCAAAATCATCTATCATATCAACACCGGCAACCCTTACCCTGTCGACACAATCGAGCTGTTGCCCGACACCTGCCGTATCTACCATCTTATCGACTCGATTGCTCTGGCCGACCCATATCTCAAACCGGGTCAACGATTCTGCACCGACTCGCTCTCTGTAGCCCGCACACGCATCACCAACGTGCTTCGCAATCGCGGTTACTACTATTTCAAACCCGAATACATCGAGTATCTTGCCGATAGTTTGATTAATCCCGGACACATAGCGCTGCGCCTCAATTGCGCTGCCAACACTCCGCAGTCGGCCCTCCGGCGCTATGTCACCGGCGACGTCACGGTCTACGTCAACCGCGCCAACGGAGGCGGCACTCCCGACACTATCCAAACCTCTCGCGGCACGCTCATACAGATGATGCCGTCGCGTTTGCGCCGTGCCGTCATCCCCGAGTGCGTTACCTTCCGCAGCGGACGCGTCTTCTCGGTCCGCGATATGAACCGCACGCAAACCTATTTGGCCCGCCTCGGTATCTTCAGCGCTATCACGATGGACGTCACAACCGACTCGTTGTCAAATCGACCGACTCTCGACGTAGCCATATCATGCACCATCGACCGCCCGTATGAGGCTTCGATTGAGGCTAATGCCTCTTCAAAATCAAACAGCTACATCGGCCCGGGACTGACTCTCGGATTGACCAACCGCAACCTCTTTGGCGGTGGCGAATTGCTGAGCTTGCAACTTACCGGCAGCTATGAGTGGCAAACCGGTCGTGGCAGCAGTTCGGTGTTTAATTCCTACGAGGCCGGACTCAACGCCGCTTTGTCGTTCCCACGTATGGTAGCTCCAAAATTCATTCCGCGACGTCGTCGCGCCACCAACTGGACTCGCATCTCGCTCGGCGGTGACCTGCTCAATCGCCCACACTACTTCAAGATGGCGCAATTCAACTTCGCGTTTGGTTACGATTGGCAGTCGTCGCGCCAAGTGAGTCAGCAACTTACCGTCTTTAAACTTACCTACACCAATTTGCTTAATACTACCGAGGCCTTCGACTCTATTACCGCGGCAAACCCGGCTATCGCCTTGAGCTTCCGTAGCCAGTTTATACCACAAATGGCCTACACCTTTGCTTATAGTCGCGACTATGGCTCAAACAGTTCGCTCGACGCTACCTTTACTATCCAAGAGGCCGGCAACATCTTTTGGGGTATCTGGGAAGCCACCGGCAAAAAGGGTGAGAAGTCGCTCTTCGGCACTCCATTCTCTCAATTTCTCAAGGCCTCTGCCCAGGTAGTTTATGGCCGTCGTCTCTACGCCAACAATTGGCTGTGGGGTAGGGTAGCCGTCGGCGCGGCCCACGCCTATGGCAACTCCTCGCAAGTGCCTTATACCGAGCAATTTTATGTCGGCGGAGCCAACTCTATTCGTGCATTTGCCGTGCGCAGCATCGGTCCCGGCAGCTATCATGCGCCCAAAGACGACGTCAACGGCTACTTCGACCAAACCGGTACATTCAAATTTGAGTGCAACCTCGAGTATCGTTGTCCGCTTATCGGCCCGCTCAACGGCGCCTTGTTTGTCGACGCCGGCAACGTGTGGCTGCTGAAAAACGACCCTCAGCGCCCCGGAGGCTTGCTCCAAGCCAAAACCTTCTTAAAAGATATCGCTCTTGGCACAGGCTTTGGCTTGAGATTTGACATCTCGATGCTCGTCATTCGCGCCGACCTTGGTATCGGCATCCATGCACCCTACGACACGGGCAAACGTGGATACTACAACATGACCTCATTCTCAAACTCCCTGGCCTTCCACCTCGCGATAGGCTACCCCTTCTGAGTTTTGATTTTCGCGGTATTTATGTTACCTTTGCACCAAACTTTGTTCTACGTTAATCGACTATCCCGAAATTGAGGTCAGCTCAATCATATAAGATATACATTATCACATTTTTATGCGTAGTGTGCCTCGCTGCAAGTGCGAGCCGCTCCGCATTGCCCGACGGCGCCGGCACCGGCGCGATGCTCTCAGCTCCGGCCGACAGCCTCGCGGTTTTGGCCGATACGCTCCGTCGCGACACTGTCGCAGTGTCCGACGCTATTCGTCGCGACACCACGGCTACCACCATCGCCAAGGCCACCCCGACAAAACCCTCGCGAGTGCGTCGCCAGAAAGTCGACCTCGACGCTCCCGTCACCATGACATCGTCCGACTCAATGGTGATGATTGGTCGCAACAACGTCTTTATGTATGGCGACGGCAAAGTCGATTACAACGATCTTAAACTCAACGCCGCTCAAATCGAGGTCAACCTCGACAAAAGCGAAGTATATGCTGTGGGCCGTGCCGATTCGCTCGGCGAGGTCACCGGAAAACCTATCTTTGAGCAGGCCGGCACATCCTACGAAACCTCGACCATGAACTACAACTTCAACACCGGTCGCGGTTATATCACCGACGTCATCACACAGCAAGGCGAAGGCTACCTTACAGGCGGTCGCACCAAGAAAACCCCCGACGACTACTATTATGTTGAGGATGGCTTCTATACCACCTGCGAAGACCACGAGCATCCCCACTTTGGCTTTAAGCTTACACGCGCCAAGGTGAAGCCAAAAAGCAATATCGTCACCGGTCCCGCCTATATGGTGCTTGCCGGCTTGCCTCTGCCTATAGCCGTGCCATTCGGCTATTTCCCATTTACGGATAAATATGCTTCGGGTATCATCGTCCCGTCGTTTGGCGACGACTACAACCGTGGCTTCTACCTCCAAGATGGCGGCTATTATTTTGCTATTAACGACAATATCGACCTGTCGCTTACCGGCGAACTTTATACCAAGGGTTCTTGGGGTTTGACGGCGGCATCGACCTATTCGAAACGCTACAAATATTCTGGCAACTTCAATATCAGTTACCTCAAATCGATTTACGGCGACAAAGGTCAAGCCGACTACTCAAAGCAAACCAACTTCCAAATCATTTGGAGCCATACTCAAGACTCTAAGGCCAACCCCAACCTCGGGCTTTCGGCTTCGGTCAATTTCACCACCAGCGGATACACTCGCAATGACCTCAGTAGCTACTACTCTTCGGCTTTCACCGAAAACACCAAGAGTTCAACCGTCAACCTCTCTTATCGTTTCCCTCAATCTAAATGGTCGTTGTCGACAACGCTCAATGTATCGCAACGTACACAAGACTCTACGCTTACAGTATCGTTTCCAAACCTTACATTGACCATGTCGCAAACTTATCCGTTCAAGCGCAAAAAAGCTCTCGGCGACGAACGTTGGTATGAGAAAATACGTCTTTCCTACTCAGGCCAATTCCAAAACTCATTGACATCGAAACAAAATGAGTTTTTCAAAAAAAGCCTCATCAAGGATTGGCGCAACGGTATGAAACACTCCATACCTATCTCGGCCACCTTCAACATGATGAAATATTTCAACCTTACACCTTCGGTGACCATCACCGACCGTATGTATACCAACAAGGTGCGCCAACAGTGGGACCCCAATGCAGCTGCCGTAGTGCGCGACACTACATATAGCTTCTATAACGTCTGGGACTTCTCGGCCTCGGTGTCTCTCGACACCAAAATATATGGCTTCTGGAAGCCGCTACCGTTTATGGGCGACAAAGTGAAAATGATTCGCCACGTCATGACTCCTACAATTTCGTTTAGCGGGGCCCCCGACTTCGGCTCAAAATTCTTTGGATATTACGATACATATCGCTATACCGACGCCAATGGCAACCCCCAAGAAACCACGTATTCTTATTTTGCCAACTCGCTCTTCGGCAGTCCCTCGCGAGGCAAAACCGGTACGCTATCCGTATCGTTGGCCAACAACCTTGAGATGAAAGTAAAGTCAGACAACGACTCCATCGGCGAGAAAAAAGTGCCGCTTATCGAAAATTTCACCATAGCTCAGAGCTACAACTTCGCTGCCGACTCTCTGAATTGGAGTAATATCAATACGTCGGTATTGCTACGATTGACCAAGAGCTTCAACCTCAACCTCTCGGCGGTGTGGGATGTATATACCTACGAACTCAATGCCTCCGGCAACCCCGTCCGCGTCAACAAACCGCGTTGGACTGTCGGCAAAGGTATCGGTCGCCTCTCCAGCACCGGCACATCTTTCTCCTACACCTTCAACAACAATACCTTCAAACGCAAAGATAAAGACGGCAAAGACGGCGACAACAACAAATCTGACAACACCCCAGGCTCGCGCAACAACGCTACGGCCCGGCGACAGCAAGAAGGCGCATCCTCCGACGATATGCAATTTACCGACGAAGGATATATGAAGTGGACTGTGCCTTGGAGCTTATCGGTTAACTATTCAATCGGCTATGCCTACGGCACGTTCAACAAACAAAAAATGGAATACGACGGTCGTATAACGCAAAATCTCAGCCTTTCAGGCAACATCCGACCTACGTCAAACTGGCAATTTAGTATGTCGGCAAGCTACGATTTCACCAATCATAAGCTCGCCTACATGAACTGTAACGTCTCGCGCGACCTCCATTGCTTCACTATGAGTGCAAGCTTCATACCTGTCGGCGCCTACAAGTCGTTCAACTTCCATATCGCTGTCAAAGCCTCCATGCTTTCCGACCTCAAGTACGACAAACGCTCCTCTCGCAGCAACGGCGTCAGCTGGTATTAATCCCCACATCA
>CAZBBL010000115.1:0-6619 GCA_964490275.1 uncultured Barnesiella sp. | reverse complement strand
ACCTGGCAGTCGACTCAGTGCGCAAAGGCATATTCACCATGGCTGAAAGCCTCTATGGCGTGACGTTCAAACCGCTGCCCGACGCGCCGAAATATCATCCCGACGTAAACGTCTATGAATGTCTCGACTCGGCCGGCAACCATGTCGCCGTGTTCATGACCGACTACTTCTCACGTCCCTCGAAACGTCAAGGCGCATGGATGGACGAGATGAAATCGTCGTTTGTACCCGACAGCGGCGCTGCCGTCCGTCCCATCATCTACAACGTTGGCAACTTCGCCAAGCCGACAGCCGACGCGCCATCGTTGCTGACATTGGACGACTTGCACACGATGTTCCACGAATTTGGTCACGGATTGCACGGTATGCTTTCACGCGCCAAATATAAATGTCAATCGGGCACCAACGTCGACCGTGACTTCGTAGAGTTGCCTTCGCAAATCACCGAGCACTGGGCTCTCGAGCCAGAATTGCTCAAAGAATATGCCCACCACTACCAGACCGGCGAAACCATTCCCGACGAGCTGATAGCCAAGCTGCAAGCAGCTTCGAAACACAATGCGGGATTTGATCTCTGCGAACGCATCGCAGCCTCTTATCTCGACTTGCAATATGGCCTGATGAACCCCGAGAAAGATATTGATATCAACCAGTTTGAGGAGAAGATTGTCAACGAGTTGGGTATGCCTCGCGAAGTAGAATATCGCTACCACAGCACATATTTCAAACATATCTTCGGCAGCGACGGCTATGCTTCGGGCTACTATACCTACCTCTGGGCAGAGGTGCTCGACACCGACGGCTTTGAGTTGTTTAAGAAAAACGGTGTGTTTGACGCTGAAACCGCTCGCTCATTCAAAGAGAACGTGCTCGAAAAGGGTGGCAGCTCAGACCCGATGCAGCTCTATATCAACTTCCGCGGACAACAACCGTCGACCGACGCACTGCTCCGTCAATATGGATTAGACGAGAACCTGCCCGAAAGCAATCTCAACAACCCTACCGGTAAGTAGTAAGAACGAGCTATAAATCAACCTAATCGCCGACAGCGTTGCAACAATGCTGTCGGCGATTATTTGTTTATAAATAATTTTCGTTAACTTTGACCAATAAATGAAAAAAGTTTGAACAGCATGTTGAGATTGAGAATAGACAACCTACTGAGTGTCATGACGGCGGTGGTGACAGCTGTGGCTATGGCGGTAGGATTGTCGGCTTGCACGTCGAATGACGACGACACAGTCGACAGCTATCTCAAGAGACTCGATTCGCTGTTGGACGACGGCGATAAATACATCAACCGGCGCATTGCCGCTATCGACAGTATCGTAGTAAACGTGGAGCTGTCGTCGCAGCGCGAAAGCGATTTGGCCGACTTGGCGTTGCCGATAAACATCGACCAAGCGCAATGGCATATAAAGCGAGCTATCATATTGGCTCGGGAGGAGGGCGACGCTGAGGCCTTAGCCAAGGCTCGGTTGCGCCAAGCTTCAATCTATAACGCTCAAGCGCTGATGGTCAACGAGGCTATCGGCATATTCAACGACGTAGACACCGACACGTTGTCGACCGAGGCCAAGGTGGCACGCATGACGTTGGGTGTACAGATATATCGCAATCTCGCCGAGCAATCAATCGATTCGACGCTGAAGGAGCGCTACACGGCCATCAAGCAGAGCTATCGCGACTCGGTATTGGCTCTGTCGGGCGACAATGAGATTATCGCCGCCAACAAGCTCACCGACAAAGGGCTATATAGCCAAGCAGCCGAGTTGCTCAATATCAAACAAGCTATCGACACATTTGAGATACGTCGCGCACCGGTCTACCACGTATTGGCGGGCATAGAAAAGTTGGAGGGCAACAACAAATTGCGCAAGCTCTTTTTGGCAAAGGCTGCGGTATGCGACATATCAAACGGCGTCAGAGAGCATATGGCGCTGCACGAGTTGGCGTTGATGCTCTACGACGAGGGCGATATAGAGCGAGCGTGGCGCTACATCCACCGCAGCATCGACGACGCTAAGC
Source organism: uncultured Barnesiella sp. (assembly GCA_964490275.1). GTDB lineage: Bacteria > Bacteroidota > Bacteroidia > Bacteroidales > Muribaculaceae > JAGBWK01. The sequence continues at coordinate 4,591 of CAZBBL010000115.1, read as the reverse complement.
GATGCAATGCAAAGGTGAGGATGCTTGAGCTGTCGAAGTCGCTGCCGATGATTGAAGTGGCGCTCAACGCCGAGAACCGCCAAGCGCGCAACAACCTGCGGTGGGCTATCGCTATCATCGTAGTGCTCTCGGTAGTGACCGTTCTGACGATACGTCGCAAGAATCGACGGTTGAAATCGACGGCCAACGCCTTGGCGCAGCTCAACAACGACCTATCGGTCGCCAATGCCAAAGAGACGGCGCTGAACGCCAATCTGCGTTCGGAGAGTCGCATCAAGAATCAATATATAATGGGATTTATGAATCTCGGGCGCGAATATTTAGCGAAAATGGAGAGCTACCGAGCCGAGCTCGACAAGCTGGCTACAGCACGCGAATATGAGCGATTGACGCGAGCTATCAAGTCGTCGCGCTATGTCAATGGCGAGATTACGGAGTTTTATCGTAAGTTTGACGAGGCGTTTCTGCAACTATTTCCGGGCTTTACCGACGGCGTCAACTCGCTGCTAAGGGCCGACCAAAAGATTGAGACTAAGGAGCAGGGAGAATTGACCACCGAGTTGCGCATCTATGCGCTGCTGCGCTTGGGCATCAAGGAGAGTGGAGAGATAGCGCGATTTTTGCGTTGCTCAGACTCGACCGTCTATAATTATCGCACGAAAATGCGCAATAAGGCGATCAATCGCGAGACGTTTGAGGCCGATGTGATGGCGATAAAGGGATAAATTACATCTACATTTTAAGGCACCCCAATGAAGTTTATCACCCTGAATAACAGTGTGATAGGTTCTACATTTGTCTACATTTAATTTTCGCGATGTAAAAAGGGCCATTACAATATCGTAAATTTGCATTGCAACTAAACCTAAGACAAACAAAACCAGTAAATCTAAAATCAACAGTATGTTAAAACGCAAACAGATTATTATTGCCGCGACGATGTTGGCAGCTACGATGAGCGGGGTTAACGCCTACGCCACCAACGAGCTGACATCATCAGCAGCAACAGTGACCCAGAATTTTGACAGCATGTGGAGCAACGACGCTGCACAGTTGACAATGCCTGAAGGATGGCGCGTAGAACGCAATCTCACCGCACCGCGCGTAGTTGGTTCGTGGGATGCCGCGACAACCGAGGTAATGTATACCGGCGGCACATCGTTGGCCTCAAATGCTAAGAACGGCACATGGAACTTCGGCAATTCGGCCGACCAAAGCGATCGCGCGGTAGGCGGACTGTCGACCACCGTCAGCAACGGCACACGTTGTGTCAACGTGATGACCTGTCTCCACAACAGCGAGACGTCGTTGATAATCAACGGACTCAACATTTCTTACAATGTAGAGAAATATCGCAAGGGCGCCAACACAGCGGGCTTTGCCGTGCAGCTCTACTACTCAACCGACGGCACATCGTGGCAATCGGCAGGCAACAGCTTCACTACATCGTTTGACCCCGACGATGCTACAATCGGCGACGAGGTAGTGCCTATCTCCACAACAACTATCAGCAACAAAGACTTGCGTGTACACGTAGAGGGTGGTAAAGACCTCTACTTGGCTTGGAACATCTCGGTAGCCTCGGGTTCGACACCCGACAAGGCTATGGGTTTGGCCGTAGACGACATAAGCTTGACGGCTTCATTCACCGACAACGACGATAGTTGGACCGAGCCTGAGACACCTACGACCAACCCTTCGGGCATCTATCTGCGCGGATTGGCCGGATGGGATGCGCTGAGCGACTATGAATTTTCAGACGAAGGCGACGGCACATACGTGCTCTACGACAAAGTAGTGTCTGGCACATTTAAAGTGGGCGACGCATCGTGGTCGGCAACGTGCAACTATGGGTCGAACGGCACAAATATCATTGCCAACAGTCCATACGTGATGACCAAAGGCATAGACAGCGAGAATATCTCATGTGGCTCAAATGCTTACACTTGCAAGCGCGTGGTGTTGACAATCGCCGACGGCGAGGGCACCTTGCTGCTCGAAACCAATGACGACCCTACCGGACTGACCACCGTATATATGTATGGCGATTTCAACGGTTGGAACTATATGGACAAATCGGGGGCGCTGAATCTCGACGAGACCGACGGACTATTCAAGGGACGCGTTTCGCTGACCGCCGGAGCTGACGGCTATGCCCATTGGATGATTTACCAAACCGTAGGTATGGGCGGCGCATGGGGCGCAGCCAACGGTGTTGACCAAACGGGCGACAACCAAAATGGCACGCTTGAGAAGAAGAGTACGGCCAAGATGTCGGTGGCATCGGGCACCTATGATGTGACGTTCAACCTCACCACCGGAGAGTACACGATGGTTCGCGTAAGTGCGGCCGCTCGCGAGATGACTCTCAATCCGGCCAACACGGTGTTGGTAAAGAAGATACCCGACACTGTGAAAGTGCTTTCGCTCAACAACTCGCTTATCTACTACAACGATCAAGACGTGATGTTTAACGAGATAGCTAAAGGTATGGGCAAAGATGCGACCTGGACCAAACACACTCTGCTTGGCAAATCGCTTGCGACACACTGGGAAGAGGGCGACGGCTTGGCCGACGACGGCACTCCGGGCGCCAAGATGATGGTACGTTCAGACGTATGGTCGCACATCATACTGCAAGAGCAAAGTTCACTGCCGCGCACCAACCTTGCAACGTTCCGCACCAACGTGACTCGTTGGGTTGAATATATCCGCGAATATTGTCCCAACCCCAATGCGATTATTATCTTGCCTGTCAACTGGGCTTACAATTCAGATTGGGAAAACTTCTCTTCATACAACAGTACGTTTGTATCAAACTATTTGGACGTAGCTCGCGAGCTTGGCGTAGTAGTTTGCCCTGTGGCACGAGCTTACGAGGCTGTCTATGAGACAGAGGGTACAACCGGAGCCAACACATGGTTTTTGGACGACCGTCACCCCACCGCAAAGGCTACATACATGGCAGCTTGCATGGAATATGCCACCATCTATGGCGTAGACCCGCTGACCATCACCACTCACTCATCGGAGATAACCGACGCTGAGGCTGCCGCTATGCGTCAATATGCATCAGACGCCATCAAAGGCTTTGAAAACTGTGTTGACAACATCGCCGGCAAAATCAATTTCTCGGCTAAGATACTCGACGACTTTGGCATGGAAATGTCGACCGAAGGATTGACCTTCTCAATCGACGGCGGCGGCACAATCAACGAGGGCGGACAATATGTTTCGGACGGCACTTTGGGCACATTTAATGTCACTGCCACAAACGGTCAATTTACCAAGACTGCGACCATCACCGTGGCTGAGCCTGTAACCGTGATGGAAGTTTACCCCGCTATCAATATCAACACCGACAATCTGAGCGCTACTGAAAACTTCGACAGCATGGGCGACGAAGCCACTGCAACGCTGCCCGAAGCATGGCGTATCGACCGTCAAACGAGTGCTCCACGCACCGTGGGCACCTATGCTGCAGCCGACACTCAAACGATGTATAGCGGTGGCGTGAGCCTCGCATCGAATGCGAAAAACGGCACATGGAACTTTGGTGCTACCAACTCAACCGACCGCGCTGTAGGCGGTATCACCACCGGCATCGCCAACGGTTCGCGTTGCGTCAATGTCTATACCCACTTGTATAACAACGGCAAAAAGACATTGGAAAACGTAAAAGTAAACTACAACGTTGAGAAATATCGCAAGGGTAACAATGCTGCCGGATTTACCGTGCAACTCTACTACTCTATCGACGGACGCACATGGAAATCGGCAGGTAGCGACTTCACTACGAGCTTCGACGCTGACGATGCCACTATCGGCTACGACGACGTGCCCGGTGAAACCGTGGCTGTAAGCGGCATACTGCCCGAGACATTCGGTAAAGGTTGCGACCTCTACCTGGCTTGGAACATCTCGGTAACTTCGGGCGACAACGCTGCGGGCGCTCCGGCAATCGGCATCGACGATTTTGCTTTCGAGGCTCAAATACCGGCTGTACCGGCCTACGACTATCATATCTATGTAGAGGACAACACCGAATGGGCAGCGCTCGGCGCATATGCCTACGGCGACTCTGAACTTTGGGGCGCATGGCCCGGCCAAGCTCCAATCGATGAGCAAACTATCGACGGCACGCTCTACAAGGTGTTTGGTCACAATAATGCCAACGGTTCGTTTAACCTTATCTTCAACAACTGGAACAACAATAAGCAGCTTGCCGACTATCCATTTGTAGGCGGACGCGACTACTACTTTGTCATCACAGCCGACTCTGTAAAGGAGAAGGAGGTAGGCGGCGTTGAGAGCGTCACTGTAGACGCTCCGGCAATCGTGGTAACACAATCGTCGGTCAGTTGTAGCGGAAGCCAACAGATAGCTTTATATGGCGTCAACGGCCAATTGATTGACTCGGCTACCGACACAATTTCGACTGCATCGCTCTCACGCGGAGTCTACATCGTAGTGGCTAACGGAGAGTTTGGCACGGTAACAGCCAAAATAGTTAAGTAGACCAACCTTCGTTTACTACATATATCACTAATACGTGGTGGGGAGTTACGCGCGAGCGCAGCTCCCCATTTTT
>CAZBBL010000114.1:0-6657 GCA_964490275.1 uncultured Barnesiella sp. | reverse complement strand
TCTCGGCTATTAGCCTCGTTTCATAAGATTGTAAAATCGTTTCATGCAACATTATTGATAGCAAATGGAACAATATTATTATATCTTGACACTTATTGAGATATAATTTTGCTGTGTAATCAGTTGATTCTCACTGTGCACAAACATAAACCTCTAAACAAAAAAAATCAAATCACTAAAAACAGTTAATATCATGACAAAAGCATTCCTAAGCGCGCTATTCGCTTTTATTTTAGCTTTCAGCGCCCATGCTCAAAACATCACGGTCCACGGCACCGTATTGTCAAAGACTGACGACGAACCATTAATCGGCGTCACCGTCATCACCCCCGAAAGCGATCTCGGCACTGCTACCGATTTCGATGGCAACTTCACTCTCTCGGTGCCTCAAGGCACAAAGCTTACATTCTCTTATATCGGCTACGCTAAAAAAACCGTCGCAGCCGCTGAGCAAATGAAAATCTATCTTGAAGAAGACACCGAACTCCTCGAAGAAGTTGTCGTTGTCGGCTACTCTACTCAAAAGAAAGCCGACTTGACCGGTTCGGTTTCTGTAGTCGACACAAAATCTCTTCAAACAACCTCCGACACCGACCCGATGCGAGCTCTCCAAGGCAAAGTTGCCGGTATGACCGTCTCCGGCACCGGCTCACCCTCCGGCACCGGCACCGTCCGCATACGTGGTATCGGTTCATTCAACGCCTCTCAAGACCCCCTTTACGTGATTGATGGCGTGCCTACCACATCGTCGCTCAACTCCTTAAATATGAACGACATCGAAAGCATGCAAGTATTGAAAGACGCCGCCTCAGCCTCTATCTACGGTTCTCGTGCTGCCAACGGCGTCATCATTATCACAACAAAAAAAGGCAAAAGCAACGAAGGCAAAATCAAAGTCGATTTCTCGGCCAACGCCACCGCGCAATTCTACACCGGCCAATCTACAATGAACCTTTGCAACTCTTCTCAATATGCCACCGCTATGGCTCAAGCCGCCCTCAACGACGGCCTCGACCCTGTAGCATACGCAAGCAACTACGGTCTAAACCTCAACGCTGCCAACGGCACCCCGATTCGCGTCTACAACCCACAATCCGGACAATACCAAAACTTCACCGTCAACGGCCTTTACGACGGTTACATCAACGCTAAACGCACCATGCTCTATAGCGACACCGACTGGCTCGACGAAATCTCACGCACCGGATTCGCTCAAAACTACGACTTGTCGGTATCGCGTGCCAACGACAACAGCTCCTCGCTATTCTCTTTGGGCTATAAGAAAACCGAAGGTATTTTGAAATACACCAACTTCGAAAACTTCTCAGCCCGCATGAACACATCCTTCAACATTGCCAAATGGGCTACCGTCGGCGAAAACTTCACATTGACATATACCAACCAGGTAGATTCATCACCTATGGAAAACGCCCTTAAAATGTCGCCTACCGTTCCGGTTTACGAAATCGACGGCACTACATTCGGCGGCCCTGTCGGTGGTATGAGTGACCGTCAAAACCCGCTCCGCGAACTATATTACAACCGCGACAACGCCCTTAAAATCTGGCGAATCTTCGGCAATGCCTACGTCGACATCAAACCCTTCAAAAACTTCGTCTTCCGCTCCAACTTCGGCATCGACTACGACTCCTCTTTTATCCACTCCTACACCTACACCTTCCACAGCGATATCGTCAACAACGACACCAACTCTACCACCCTCTCTCAAGCCAACGACAGCAAATGGACTTGGTCTAACACTATCAACTACGACTTCGATATCAACCGCCAACACAACTTCCACGTTTTGCTCGGCTCCGAACTCTTCCGTCAAACTCGCGTCGACATGTCGGGCTACAACGAAGACTACGCCCTTGAAACGCCCGACTATATGTGGCCCGATGCATCTACCGGAGTAGAAAAATCTACTGGCAACCAATCAGCCTACGCGCTCGTCTCTTTCTTCGGAAAAGTTGACTATAGCTGGAACGACCTCATCCTCGCCTCTTTCACCATTCGTCGCGACGGTTCCTCTCGATTCGGTAAAAACAACCGCTACGGTACCTTCCCCGCCGCTACTCTCGGCTACCGCCTTTCGCAAAACCTCAACAAAACTTGGCTCAACGACCTCAAACTTCGCGCTTCTTGGGGTAAAACCGGTAACCAAGCCATCTCCAACACCGCTCGCTACGCCCTTTACGTAGCCGATTATGGCAGCGACCGCATCACCTCTACAGCCTACGACCTCCTCCTTCAACAATCAGGCATCTTCCCCTCAGGCTACATCGCAAGCCAAACCGCCAACGACAACCTCAAATGGGAGTCTACCATTCAATACAACTTCGGTATCGACTTCAGCCTATTCAACAACAAACTCTTCGGCACCTACGACGCCTACATCAAAGACGTCAAAGACATGTTAATCTCTCCCGCATATCTCGGCGCAATGGGCGAAGGTGGCGCTTCTTGGCTCAACGGTCCCTCTCTGCGAAACTGGGGTATGGAATTTACCATCGGCTATCGAGATCGCCTCGCTTGCGGCCTCGCCTACTCAGTCAACGCCAACGTCGACTTCTATCGCAACCGCGTCACCTACCTCCCCGAAACAACTACCGGCTCTTACGCCCACACTACTACCCAAAACCTCGTGCAAGCTCGCAAACCTTATGGCTCTGTCGTAGGCTACGTCGTTGAAGGCTTGTTCCAAAATCAAAACGAAGTGCTCGCTTCAGGTCAAGACAACGCCCGCGTAGGTGGTCTGAAATATGCCGACCTCAACGGCGACGGTCGCATCACTGCCGACGACCAAACTTGGATTCTCAATCCCGTCCCCGACTTCTCATTCGGTCTCAACATCGAACTTCAATACAAAAACTTCGACTTTACAATGTTCTGGCAAGGCGTTTGTGGCCAAGATGTCTACAACAACCAGAAATTCCAAACCGACTTCTGGAGCCTTACCGATGCCGGCAGCAACAAAGGCAACCGCCTGCTCAACGCTTGGACTGCCGACAACACATCTTCCACCATCCCTGCGCTTACTACAAACAACACCGGCGATGAAGGCCGCACATCAAGCTATTTCGTCGAAAACGGCTCTTACGCTAAACTCCGCACCCTCCAAATCGGATATACACTCCCCAATAAAATCCTCTCGAAATGTGGCATGACCAACGCTCGATTCTATCTCTCAGGCCAAAACCTTCTGACCATAAAGAGCAGCGGCCTTACATGCTCCGACCCCGAAAACGCCAACTGGGCATACCCTATCCCAACTTCTGTCTCTGTAGGCGTTCAAGTAGGCTTCTAACCATCTTTCCCTCACCCACCAATTTATAATCGTTTAAAATCATGAAACTATACAAGATATTATTTGCAGCATCTATCTCACTGGCTGCATCTTCATGCAACGACTTCATTGACGTGGCGCCTACTGGTGTCATCGACGGAGATCTCGCTTACACCCAACCCGAAGAAATGGTTACTGCCGCCTACGCCTCTCTCGGCGACTGCTGGTACGACTGCCCCATGAACCTTTGGACTTACGGCGACCTCGGTAGCGACGACTGCCTGAAAGGTGGCTCCGGCACAACCGACACCGGCTATCACCCCATGGAAATTTGGTCAACAATGACCTCAACCCCAGGCGAATTTGATGCCCTTTGGTACAACCTTTATCGCTCCATCTCTCGCTGCAACCGCGCTTTAGTAGCATTGGAACAAAATGGCGAGTCAGTGCTTGGCGAAGAGGTGACTAAACGTCGCGTAGCCGAAGTTCACTTCCTCCGCGGTCACTTCTACTACAAGCTCTTGACCATGTTCCGCCAAATCCCGTGGATCGACGAAGAAGTCTTCAAAAACAACGCCCACGAATCTGTTCGCAACGACGAATTTACCTACGAAGAACTCTTCCAAAAAGTCATTGGCGAATTTGAAATCGCCTTCAACGACCTGCCCGACGAAGCCCCCGACGGAGGCGGTCGCGTCAACCGCATCGCCGCTGCCGCATACCTGGCTAAATGCTACCTCAACCTCGCTTGGGGCGACGGCTATGAAGCCACTACCGGCGTCGATTTCATCAACACCGACTACATGAAAAAAGTCGTAGAATACACCGAAGTCGTCAAAAACTCTCGCTACGGCTACCTCGAAGACTATGGCGACATTTTCCTCCCCGAATACAAAAATTCTAAAGAATCTGTTTTCGCCGTTCAAACCTCCGACTATTCCGAAGACAACACACAATATGGCCGCGCCAACTGGTCAAACGTCCTCAACGGCTGCTGGGGTATGTGGTCTTGCGGTTGGGACTTCCACAAACCGTCTCAAAACCTCGTCAACGCATTCAAAACCAAAGACGGTCTGCCTATGTTCGACGACTACAACAAAACAACCGACTACCCCGTACAAGGCGTCAACGACGGCCAAAAATGGGATCCCCGCTTGTTCCACACCGTAGCAATGCCCTCTTGGCCCTACAAATACGAAGACGCTTACACAATGACCAAAGACAACTCTCGCACTCCCAACACCTATGGCTATTACGCCTCGCTCAAAGAAGTACCGCAACGCTCCAACGGCGAAACCTACAACGGCTCTTGGCAAGCCTTCGCAATGAACGATTACGTATTCCGCTATACCGACGTCATGCTCATGCGCGCTGAAGCCTTAGTCGAACTCGGTCAGCTCTCCGAAGCACTTCAAATCGTCAACGACATTCGTCAACGTGCCGCCAACTCTATCTCAAAACATATCAGCTACGCCGCCAACTATTGCCAAATCTCGCTCTATCCCTCTAACTACTTCTCCTCGAAAGAAATAGCTCGCAAATGCGTCCGCTGGGAACGCCGATTAGAATTGGCTATGGAAAACTGCCGCTACTTCGACCTGCGCCGCTGGGGCATCGCTTCAACAACCCTCAACGCCTACTTCGAATCCGAGAAAGGCGTAGAATACGACGGCCAAGCCTACGCACAATACCTGCAAGATGCTCACTACACCCCCGGTAAAAACGAATTTTATCCCATACCATACAACCAGCTCTACTACGTGCCCGGTCTGTATGTCCAAAACAAAGGTTACAACTAATCAAATCTATAAGCAATGAAAACCGTCAAATATTCAATCATATCCATGCTGCTGGCCATATTTGCCACAGCCTGCCAAGATAAAGACTACGATATCGCAGCTCCCAAATTAGCGCCTATCGACGAGTCTTCCATCACCGGCCAACTCGTTGGCGACGACTACGTTTGGTCGTGGGACGCACAGCCCGACCTTAAAATGCAAATCAACACCTACGTCGGCGGCGTTTTATCCTCATCCGAAACAACCGACCAAGCATCCTACACCCACAAAAACATCGACACCGGCATCGAATACACCTACGTATTTAAGCTCACCGACGGCACCAACCTATCTTCCGGCGTGGTGAAAACATATCGCCGACCCGGCGCTTCTAAAATGACCGGACTTACCATGTCGCAAGTCGACAAAACCAATGGCTACGACGCTTTAGTCGAATGGAACACCAATGAAACGGCCTCCTCTATCGAATTTGTCGCCACCAACGGTCATCGCTCCATCAACGAAACGCTCCCTGCCTCTACAACCGACTACACCATCACCAACGTAGTCTACGACGAAGAATGGACCGTTACTTTAACAGCCATCAACGACGAAGGCAAATCTCTCCCCGCAAGCACCACACTACGCATCGGCAAAACCGCCATCGGTTTCCTTAGCGTATATCCTACCCCAGAAGAACTCATCGCCAACGGCGACGACGACGAAGCCAGCGCTTGGCTCTGGACCCACGAAACATATCCTACAGCTCAGTTTGTCTACTTCGGCGACATCACCTCGACCAACGACCTTGATGCTTTCCGCGTACTCTTCTGGCTGCGCGACCTCGAAAACGTCGATGCCTCTGCCGTATTCGAAATGCCCACAGTCGTTGCCAACGCCACTCCTTACATCAAACAATGGTATGCCAACGGTGGTAGCCTCCTGCTCTGGAGCCACGCTACAGTATATATCGGCGAACTTGGCCGCGTATCTACCGACCTCCTCAAAGGCTCTAACGCCATCGGCACATCAGCCGGCAGCTACAACGGCGACGTCTGGAACACCGCAATCTCCCTCAACCCCGGTAGCAAATTCTCTAAAGACCACTCTACACACCCCATCTACCGCAACCTCGCTATCACCTCCAACGACCGTTGCAAACTCGTCCCCTTCAAAGGCCCTGGTTGGACCGAAGACCACAACTGCCTATTCTTCGATATCCCCTCAGCTCTCACCGGTCTTGGCAACCAAGACGAAGCTTGCTACAACACGCTCACCGACGTTTACGGCATCTACCCATTGGGCACCTGGGACTCTCAAATCGACTTTATCTCTCAACTCAATATTTGGGAAGCACAACAAGGCAACACCCAGTTTAAAGGCACTATCCTATGTATTGGCAACGGCGGATGTGAATTCTCAATGAAAAACAGCGACGGCACCCCCGACGTATCCGCTCATCCATCCAACAACATCTACCAAGACAACGTTCTGACTCTCGCTAAAAACTCGTTGGAATATCTCAAAACACGATAAATCACACGCTTCTGCGCTAACTTAGAGAGCGAGGCCACTGCAACCTGTGGCCCC
>CAZBBL010000113.1:0-6742 GCA_964490275.1 uncultured Barnesiella sp. | reverse complement strand
ATTTCCTCCAAAATACGCTGCCTTGGCATTAACAAATTTTGTGGAACGGGGTCTTTAGAAATTAGCGCATTAGCAGCGAGCCGTCGCCGTAGCTCAAAAAGCGATAGTCAGTAGCCAATGCGTGGGCATATATCTCGCGCCATTGCTCGCCGATGAAGGCCGACACCAACAGTAGCAGCGTAGAACGCGGCTGATGGAAGTTGGTGACCATACCCTCGACAACGCGATAGTCGTAGCCCGGAGCGATAATGATACGAGTGGCGCCGATGAGCGTCGTCAACGATCGGCTGTCGAGATAGTCGACGATAGCGCTAAACGCTTCGCTGCGCGACAATGTGGGGTGGTCGCCCTCGTAGGGATACCATTGCGGCACTTCGCCGGTCCAACGTCCTTGCGAAATCAAGCATCCGATATGATAGAGGCTCTCGAGCGTACGCACCGAGGTAGTGCCGACAGCCACGATACGGCGGTCGGTAGAGGCTATCTCGCTGATGAGCTGACGCTCTACGGCAATAAATTCGCTGTGCATCGGGTGGTCGCCGATGGTGTCTGACTTCACCGGCTGAAAGGTGCCGGCTCCGACGTGGAGCGTCAATTCGCGGCGTGGAATACCTCGTTCGGAGATGCGTTGCAACACCTCGTCGGTGAAGTGCAAGCCCGCAGTCGGGGCGGCTACCGAACCGTCGATATGAGAGTAGACCGTCTGATAGTCGACCGAGTCGCACTCTTCGGTGGAGCGGTTGAGGTAGGGGGGGATGGGTATCTCGCCGGCTGCCGAAATGATTTGCGAGAAGGTGACCTCGCTATTGTCCCAAGCAAACTCTACAACCGAGGCGTTGCCATCTTTTTTGATGCGCTCGGCCGTCAGCGTCAGTCCTGTCGAGCCGACGCTGAGTTTCATCTTCAGCAGTCCGCTTTTCCAACGCTTGGAGTTGCCGACGAAGCAGGTCCATGAGCAACGGTCGGTGACGGCAAAGTTTTGAGCATAGTCGCGCGGGCTTTCGGGCTCGAGACAAAATATCTCGATGAGCGAGCCGTCGGCATTCTCTCCTTTGCGAAAGCGTAGGCGAGCGTTGATGACGCGCGTATTGTTGTAGACCAGCATCGAGTTGGCCGGCAGCAGTTCGGCGATGTCGCTGAAACGGTGGTCGCTGACTGTGCCGTCGGGCTGACGCACCAACAGGCGGCAAGCGTCGCGTTGAGCCAACGGGTGGCGGGCAATGCGCTCGTCGGGCAGGTCATAATCGTAGCTCTCGATAGCTATGTTGCGAATAGAGTCGGCAGTGGTCATTGTATGGGTAGATTATTTGACGCGAATGCTCTGGCCAAAGTTGATTTTCGAAGCCTTCATGCCGGGGTTGAGGCTCTCGATTTTTTGGACGGTAGTGTTGTAGCGTTTCGCAATCTTATAGAGGTTTTCGCCCTTCTTCACTTTGTGGTAGACGGGTTGCTCGGCTTTTTTCTTAGCGCGTTCCTTGGCGGCTTTGTCTTTAGCGGCCTTCTCTTGTTGAGCTTTGAGCTTGGCTGCTTTTTCGGCCTCGGCTTGCTCTTTAGCCGCTTTCTCTTGCTCGGCTTTGAGTTGCTCGGCTTCGGCTTGTTTCTGACGGCTGCGCGAGAATGAGTCTTCGACACGATGAGCCTCGGTCGACTCTTCGGCGGTGGCAGCGTTGGCTGTGGCTACGGCCTTGGCGGGAACGCTTTCTGTAGCAACTTCGACGGGCGTGTCGACTGCGTCGCCGGCAGCTTCGTCGGCATCGGTGCCTTCGGCTTCGGCGTTATCTTCGGGGTCGTTGTCCTCAACTTGAGGCTCGGGAGCATCGTTGGTAATCGGTGCTTGGGTCTCGATTACTTCGGTAGGTTGAGTAGATTCGTCGGCCGGTTTCGGACGATATGTGCGTTTGGTGGTCACGATTTTGATTGTGCGGCCACGTTTGAGGCTCTTGATGCCGTTGACGCGCTTAATCGACGAAGCTGTGACGCCATAGCGCTTGGCAATATTGGCAAATGTGTCGCCCTTACGCACTTTGTGGTATTTTACCACCTCGGTGACTACATATTCGCCCTCGCCGCCTACACGCTGTGAGGGGTCGGCCGGCTCTACGACGTCGCGATGGGCATAGAGAGCGGCATTGTGGGCTACGATACTGTCTTCGCTGATGACGTAGCTCAACACTTGTTGAGAGGGGAGCACCAAAGCGTAAGGCTTGATGTCGCCGGGAATGATGTCCTGACGATATTGCGGGTTGAGGATGCGTATTTCGTCGATGGGTATATTGAGCACGTCGGCAATCTGCTGGAAGTGGACGCGCTTGGTGACGTGGATAGTGTCGGTGACAATCGGACGCTTGGCCAGCGCAGGCGAGATGTTGTGACGGTCGAAATAGTTCATCACATAGTTGGCACCGATAAATCCGGGCACATAGCCACGAGTTTCGGCGGGCAGGTAGGGATAAATATCCCAGAAGTCTTTTTTGCCTTCGCCGGCGCGACGAAGAGCTTTGTTGACATTGCCCGGGCCACAGTTGTAGGCGGCGATGGCCAGCGACCAATCGTTGTACATATCGTAGAGTTGGCGCAGATATTTAGCCGCCATCTGCGACGATTTTATCGGGTCGCGACGCTCGTCGACAAGCGAATTGATTTCCAAGCCCAATCCGCGTGCGGTTTGCAGCATAAACTGCCAAAGACCGGTAGCTCCGGCACGCGAAACAGCGTTGGGGTCGAGCGCCGATTCGATAATGGGGAGATATTTCAATTCCAACGGCACACCCTCTATCTCGAGCGCTTGCTCAAAGATAGGCATATAGTATGTGCTCATGCCCAGCATACGCTCAACCAGCGAGCGACGGCGCTGAGTGTAAAGTTCGATATAATTTTTGACAACGCCGTTGAAAGGCATTTCGATGACCGTTGGCATCGTCTTGAGGCGTTGGATATATTCGTCGTCGGTAGTGGGTTTGTCGGGACGATTGTCGACATCACGATCGAGCTCGGTATAATTTTGCAGATACCAATTTTGCATCATCTTGTGAGTGTCGGCTTCGAAACTTTCGGGGTAGACCACATTGGGGTCGGTGATAGTGTCGCGCACAGAAAGCACCGAGGCAGCGTTGGCAACCCAAGAGGCTGCAAGGAGCATTGACGCGGTAGATATGGTTTTGAAAAATCTCATTTCAAGTATATGATGTTTTTAAGCGAGCTGTTTAGAAGGTTATGGCCCATTGCAGACCGACGGATGGGTAACGGTTGCGACCGTCTTGCAACAGTGAAGGGTAGACATCCATCGACAAATCGGGCGATATATCAAAGTGAGAGAGCGAGGCGTCGACATAAGCGTCGACCATCGCCAGCAAATAGACTCCTACCATACAGATGATACAGAGGTCGCGGTTGCGGCGAAAATAGTTTTTGCGCGATTGGAGCAGGTTGGTAACCCAGGTTTGGTCGAGGTCTTCTTCCTTTACAGTCGATGGGAAAAAGTCCATATACGACTTTGTCGTGGGGTCGCTATCCATGATGTCGGCATAGGCGTTGGTGTAGTCGGTGAGCATGGTGTTGTTCCAGTTGGTGGCATAGCCAAGGCCCATAAATCCGCCGACGATGATGGGGAGCTTCCAATAGCGACGATTGTAGATTTGTCCCAATCCGGGAAACAGAGCGGAATACCACACTGCTTTTACCGGGTCGGGGTTGAACTCAACTTTGCGCTCAATCCATTCTTCGGCGAAGGGGTCGATAACCTCTTCTTTCACCGTGAGCGTGTCGGAGGGCTCAAAACGAGTGCGGTCGGCGCGTACGTCGACCTCCTCTACAGCTTCTTTCAGCTCTTTAGCTTCGGGCTCGGTTGAGGCCGGTTGCTGAGGTAGCTGATTGTAAGCTGAAAAAACGTTAAAAGGGAAGAGCAATAGAGCCACGAGGGTCACAACAAGCGCTTTTTGGGCGCGGCTGCACGTATAGTCGTTATTTTGATATCTCGATTGGCTCATTACATAATTATCTGATTGGCAAAATGTTGTGCCGGTCTGTTGGCCGGTTTTGCCAATCATTGAGGAGTGTCTTGCTTTTTTATTGTGTCAAAGATAGTAATTAATTTGGCAAGTTCCTCTTCATTTTTGAAGGGAAATGTGATTTTGCCCTTGCCCGAGCGGTCGAGTTGAAACTGCACGGGGGTGTTGAACGTGGCGGTAAGATGCTTCTTAAACTCGTTGAGCTCGGGCATCGGAGCGCGACGTTGTTGCTGTTGGTCGTCGTCGGTGGCTTTGGCGTTTTGTATCTGCTTGGCCAGCTCCTCGACGCGACGCACCGACAATCCTTTGCGTATAATCTCGTTGTAGAGCTTGAGTTGCAATTTGGGGTCGTCGATTGAGAGCAGCGCGCGAGCGTGGCCCATGTCGAGCAGCTTGTCGCGCAAACCGAGTTGCACCTCGGCCGGCAGATGGAGCAGACGCAGGAAGTTGGCCACGGTGGCACGCTTCTTGCCGATGCGTTCGCTCAGGCGTTCTTGCGTCAGATTGTATTGGTCGATAAGCTTTTTAAACGTCAAGGCTATCTCGATGGCGTTGAGGTCTTCGCGTTGGATATTCTCTATCAACGCCATCTCTGTAAGCTCGCTCTCGTTGGCTGTGCGGATATAGGCGGGGACAGAGGTGAGACCGGCACGTTGAGCGGCGCGATAACGGCGCTCACCGGCTATGATTTGATAAGCCTCGGGGCCGATTTTGCGCAGCGACAGAGGCTGAATGATGCCGAGCTCACGGATAGAGGTTGCGAGTTCGTCCAAGGCATCCTCGTCGAATGTCGTACGAGGTTGGTCGGGGTTGGGGGTGATTTGGTCGAGCGAGATTTCGTTGATGGCCGAAGAGCCGCGAGCGGGCACATCGTCCATTGAAATCAGAGAGTCGAGGCCGCGACCGAGGGCATTGCGTTTGATTGCCATATACGTTTATTGTTTTTTATGTTTGGCGATAATTTCTTTGGCGAGCAGAAGGTGGCTTGTGGCGCCACGGCTTTCGGGGTCGTAGAGCACGGCGGGCAGGCCGTGGCTCGGGGCCTCGCTAAGACGTATGTTGCGTGGTATCACCGTGTTGAAAACCATGTCGCCGAAGTGGCCTTTGAGGTCTTCATAGATTTGGTTGGCCAAGCGCAGACGAGCGTCGTACATCGTCAGCAAGAAGCCTTCGATTTCCAACGACGGATTGAGCTTCGATTTGATGATGCGTATAGAATTGAGCAGCTTGCTGATACCCTCCAGGGCAAAATATTCGGCCTGCACCGGTATGATTACCGAGTTGGCCGCGCACAGAGCGTTGACCGTTATCAGTCCCAACGACGGAGAGCAGTCAATCAATATATAGTCGTAGTCGTCGACAATAGGGGCGATGGCGCGCTGCAACGCTTTCTCGCGATTTTCTTTGCTGATAAGCTCGAGCTCGGCGCCGGCCAAGTCGATGCGTGAGCCGATAAGGTCGAGGCCTTTGACGCAGGTGGCAATCTGCGAGCCTTTGACGGGATAGTCGTCGACGAGGCATTCATAAATGGATGAAGTCATGGTTCGAGGATCGATGCCGTAGCCCGACGTAGCATTAGCTTGGGGGTCAGCGTCGATGATGAGCACTTTTTTGCCGGCTGTAGCCAGCGATGCACCGAGATTGATGGTAGTGGTAGTCTTGCCGACACCACCTTTTTGATTTGCAATCGCAATTGTTTTTCCCATAAATATAATATAATTCAGTATCCGTGGAGACAATCGCTTGATTGTTCCACGCTATGGTTTCACGGCTACAAAGTAAATCTATTACTTCTGCAATCGAAAGCAAAAATGTCGAAAACACCCTTTTTTGTAGATAACTGACCTTGATTGTTAATAACTGCGCCAAAACTGCTATCTTTGTAGACGTTTTTTTACGCACAATTACCCCTTCGATATGGATAAACCGCTGATTTTGATATGTAATGACGATGGCATCGCCGCCCCGGGCATCCATCGTTTGGTCGATTTCGTCGCCTCGTTAGGCGACGTCTACGTCGTAGCTCCCGCAACAGCCCATTCAGGCCAATCTTCGGCCATGACCGTCAATTCGCCGCTACGCATCGCCACCCATGAGCCCTACAACGGCGCAAAAATGTTTTCAATCACCGGCACCCCCGTCGACTGCGTGAAACTGGCCATGCACCATATATTGCCCCGACGCCCCGATTTGATGCTTTCAGGCATCAACCACGGCTCCAATGCCGGCAACTCAGCTATCTATTCGGGCACGATGGGCTCGGTGTTTGAAGCCTGCATGATTGGCATCCCCGCAGTCGGCTATTCGCTGCTCGACCATGCCATGGACGCCGACTTCTCGCGCTGTATGCCTTTCATCCGCGACATCTCGGCAAAAGTGCTCGCCGAAGGTCTCCCCGCCGATGTTTGCCTCAATGTCAATTTCCCCGCCAACGTCGATATTCAAGGCTTGAAAACCGTGCGTGCCTCGCGCAGCCACTGGACCGAAGAATACAAAAACTACACCGACCCCCACGGCCAACCTTTCTTCTGGCTCACCGGCGTACAAATAAATGAGGAACCCGACGACGACTCTACCGACCTCTATTGGCTCGACCGCAATTATGCCACCGTAGTGCCTTGTCGCCCCGACCAAACCGCCGTCTTAGACATCCCTGCCATAGCCAATCTCCTTTTTTAATACTTCAAGAATGATATTTTGTCGCGTTCTCCCCGGAGCGCGACATTATTTTTGCA
>CAZBBL010000112.1:0-6762 GCA_964490275.1 uncultured Barnesiella sp. | reverse complement strand
CTTACCTCTCACCTACTTACCACATTTTTGTAAAAATATTCTAAAAAATTGTTGCATTTCCTTTCAAAATTTTGTATCTTTGCATTATATATATCTTCTGTGCAATCGGGTGTGTGACTCATCACATCTTCCGCCTACATTTGTAATTTATTGTTTAACCTACCATATACTGTACCCTAAATGAAGAAAATTCTACTTTCTCTGCTTAGCTTGGTGGCAGCCTCGGCCCTCTTCTCAGCCTCAGCCGACACCTACACCTACTCTTGGACAGCCTCTAAAAAAGTGTTTGAAACAGCCAACAGCACGACAACTCTCGAAGGCATCTCTTGGACCAACAACATCGCTTGTAAAGACTACGACTCTACTCGTGGCGTCAAGTTCGGCACCAACTCCGCTGCTCCCGGCACTCTGACCCTCACCACCTCCGACCTCAAAGACAAAACCGTCACACAAGTCGACCTCACCTATGCCGGCACAGGCGTGAGCAAAGTAGCCGTAGCTGTTGGCGGCACCGACTTCACTACAACTACTACATCTTTAACCACATCGGGCACCGCTACCGCCGATATTACCTTTACCGGCAGCGCTTCGGGCGACATCGTCATCACTCTGGCTTGTACGTCTAAAAAGCCTATGTTCTTGAAGGCCATCAAAATTGCCTACGCCGACAAAGAAACCGACCCCTCGACCCCGACCGACCCCGAAACCCCGTCGACCCCCGTCGACCTCAGCGCTGACGAACTGGGCTGGTCAGCCGAATCGGCCAACGCCGTCTTAGGCGTCACCCCCGACCTCCCCACCCTTACCAACACCAAAAACCTCGACGTCACTTATAGCTCAAGCAGCCAAGAAGTAGCCACCATCGCCACCGACGGCGCCGTCACCATCCTCGCCGAAGGCTCTACCACCATCTCGGCTGCTTTTGCCGGCAACGATAGCTACAACGCCAAAACCGTCAGCTACACCCTCAACGTCACCCAACCTGCCGCCCCCGGCGAAGGCTCCCTCTGGACCAAAGTGACCTCCGTCAACCAACTCGCCGACGGCGACATCATCACCTTCGCTGCCGACACCCACACCGGCAAAGCTTCCGGCACATCAGTCACCGTTCCACCGGCCGTCATGAGTGGTTATAACAGCAGCAAAAAACTCATCTCTTGCCAAAAATTTGCCGACACCCTCGACGATGCCATCACCACTACCGACGCTCCCTACGAGCTCACCCTCGAAGCTACCGACGACGGTTGGTATCTTAAATCAACCGACGGCTACCTCAGCGGTGCAACAGCCAAAAGCGTAGTGATTTCTACAACCGGCGTCGCAAACTCTATCTCTATCGACAACAATGCCGTTGCTACCGTCAAATCATCCGACAACACCCTCTATTACAACCCCAATGTCTCAAGCACCGACGCGAGCGCTGCCTTCAACAACAACCGCTTTGCATACTATTCCAGCCCCAGTAACAGTTTTAAAAGCGTCTACATCTACAAAAAATATGTAGTGAAAGAAGACGTTGTAGCTGCCCCCACATTCTCCGTAGCAAGCGACATCAACAACGCCGACCCCAACGAGTTTGAAGACATCATCCTCGTTGACATCAACGCCGAAGATGACGCCACCGTCTACTACACCACCGACGGCTCTACCCCCACCACCGAAAGCGCTAAATTTAGCGACACCCTCGAACTCACCGAAACAACTACCATCAACGCTATCGCTGTCAAGGACGAGAAATCGAGCGACGTGGCTACCCTCACCGTCACCAAAGTAGTTGTCACCCCCGACAAACCCGTTGCCGTATTCGTTTCCGACATCGACAACGCTACCGACAACATCTTCTACGCCTCGGCTACCCTCGGCGTTGAACGCTCCAACGACACCAAAGTCACATACTACTACACCGTCAACACTACAGCTCCCGCCCTCAACGACGGCGAAATGTCCGGCGAAGTGCTCCCCGAAAATGGCATCACAATCACCGAAAGCTGCAACGTGCGCATCGTCGCCCTCCGCAAAAACATCACCTCTGCTACCACTCTGGTGAAAATCACCAAATATGCCGTAGCTGCCCCCACAATCACCGTCAGCGGCGCCAACGGCTCTAAAGCTACTCCCGACGCCACTATCACCATCACCGGCACCGACGAAGACGACATCTACACCTACACGCTCGACGGCTCCGAACCTACCAACGACGACGCTCAGATGTACACCGACCCAATCGCCATCCCCGACGGCGCAACCTCTCTGACCATCAAAGCTGCAGCCTTCAACGGCGTCAAAGTCAGCGGCGAATCTAAAAACGCCTACAGCGACGTCACTACCCTCACCATCTCAATATTCCAAAACGAAAGCACCGACGCCAACAAACTCTTCGTCTACGAACCCGCCGACGTCAACTCACTCCCCGTCTACGACCCCAACGACCAAGAGTCTAAAGCCTATGGCTACGTCATCACCGCTACCGACAAAAACGGCGTAGTGCACGCCCTCGGCACCGAAAACTCCAACAACGGCGTTAAAGCCGAAGACGCCAACCTCGCCGGTGGCAAAATCTACCTCCCCGCCGACTACACCGCCCACAACCACGCCGAATTTATCCTCACCAAAGGTTCGGCCGACGGCAAATACTACTTCTGGCGTCAACTCGCCGACCAAGAGAAAGAATATCTCTACCTGAGCAACTCTAAAGGCCTCACCGTCGGCACCCTCGACGACACCTCAGCAGCCGAATTTGAAATCGTCACCTCTATCTCTCAAAGCGACGACAACGACTCTCAAGTCTCAACCCTCGCCGAAGCCTCTGCCGACGCCTCGACAGCCTACCTCAAATTCGACGACCTATATGTAGTCTACAACTCTACTTCCGACGCCTTCAACGCCTATAGCAAAAACCTCACCAACTCCAACTATTCTGCCCTCTCGTTCTACACCTCCGACCCCGACCAAGGCACTACCGGAGTTGACACCATCGCTATCGACAACAACACCGACGCCGCCACCTCCGACGCCGTCTACTACAACCTCCAAGGCATCCGCGTAGACAACCCCTCAACCGGCATCTACATCCGTCGCCAAGCCGGCACTGTCACCAAAGTGATCGTTAGATAACACCTCCCCCCATATCTCCCATCGACAAAGGCGCTACCCCCCGGCAGCGCCTTTGTCATCTCCCGCCCCCCCTCCTTTTTGCTGATTTGAAAAAAACTTGCTACATTTGCACCAAATAACCCAACTAATTTTAAATTTCCGACGATGAGAAAATGGCGAATTGAAGACAGCGCCGAGCTCTACAACATTGGGGGCTGGGGCCGACAATATTTCTCTATCAACGACCGTGGCCACGTGCAAGTGACACCCCGCGAGGGATTCGCTTCGGTCGACCTTAAAGAGGTGATGGACGAACTGCAACTGCGCGACGTCACATCGCCCGTATTGCTACGCTTCCCCGACATCTTGGACAACCGCGTAGAGAAAATCTCGCGTTGCTTCAAAACCGCCGCCGAGCAATATGGCTACAAAAGCCAAAACTTCATCATCTACCCCATAAAGGTCAACCAAATGCGCCCCGTCGTGGAAGAAATCATCTCTCACGGCAAAAAATTTAACATCGGCCTCGAAGCCGGCTCCAAGCCCGAACTTCACGCCGTCTTGGCCACCAACATCGCCGACGACGCCCTGATAATCTGCAACGGCTACAAAGACGAAAACTATATCGAATTGGCCCTCCTGGCCCAAAAAATGGGACGCAAAATCTATCTCGTCGTCGAAAAAATGAACGAGCTGCGCCTCATCGCCGACATCTCTAAGCGCCTGAAAATAAAGCCCAACATCGGCATCCGCATCAAGCTATCAAGCACCGGCGCCGGCAAATGGGAAGAGTCGGGCGGCGACCGCTCCAAATTCGGTCTCAACTCATCCGAACTGCTCGAAGCCCTCGACTACCTGCAGCGCCGCGACCTCTGCGACTGCCTCAAGCTCATCCACTTCCACATCGGCAGCCAGATAACCCGCATCCGCTCTATCAAAAACGCTCTGAGAGAGGCTATGCAATTCTATGTGCAGCTGAGCAAAAACGGCTTCGACATCGACTTTGTCGACATCGGCGGCGGCCTCGGCGTCGACTACGACGGCACCCGCAACTCGGCCTCGGAGAGCTCAATGAACTACTCCATCCAAGAGTATGCCAACGACTCTATCTATGCCCTGGTCGACGCTTGCGACAAAAACGGCCTCAAACACCCCAATATCATCACCGAAAGCGGCCGCTCTCTGACCGCCCACCACTCCGTATTGGTGTTTGAAGTGCTCGAAACAACCAACCTCCCCGTCTGGAAAGACTCTGAGGAGGTAGGCCCCGACGAACACGAATTGGCCCGCGAACTCTACGAAATATGGGACAAACTCGACCAACAACGCCTCTTTGAAAGCTGGCACGACGCCCTCCAGATACGCGAAGAGGCCCTCGACTTGTTCAACCTCGGCCTGCTCGACCTGCGCACCCGCGCCATGATCGAAAAACTCTTCTGGTCGACGGCACGCGAGGTAGGCGAAATTGCAGCCTCGATGAAGCACGCCCCCGAAGAGCTGCGCAAGGTCAAACGCATGCTCCCCGACAAATATTTCTGCAACTTCTCGCTCTTCCAGTCGCTGCCCGACTCTTGGGCCATCGACCAAGTGTTCCCCATCGTGCCGCTCTCACGCCTCGACGAAAAGCCCTCACGCATGGCCACACTCCAAGATATCACCTGCGACTCCGACGGCAAGATAGCCAACTTCATCTCAGTTCACGGCACCGCCGAAGCACTGCCCGTACACCCGCTCCGCCAAGGCGAACCCTACTACCTGGGCGTATTCCTTGTGGGCGCCTACCAAGAAATTTTGGGCGATATGCACAACCTCTTCGGCGACACCAACGCCGTGCATATCAGCGTCTACCGCGACCGCTACGAGATTGAAAAAATCATCGACGGCGAAACCGTTGCCGAGGTACTCGACTACGTACAGTTTGACCCCAAACGCCTCGTGCGCAACGTCGAAACATGGGTCACCGCCTCGATGAAAGCCGGCAAAATCACCCCCGAAGAGGGCCGCGAATTCCTCAGCAACTACCGCTCGGGCCTCTACGGCTACACCTATCTCGAAAAAGACTAACCCCCTCACCGACAAGCCACAACAATCGCCGTGCCTCGCTATTTCCTGCATCTGAGCTACAACGGAGCACCGTTTCACGGATGGCAAACCCAGCCCGGCGACATCTCCGTGCAGCAGACCATCGAGCAAGCCCTCTCGACGCTGGCTCGCCGGCCCATCGCCATCGTAGGCGCCGGCCGCACCGACGCCGGTGTCAACGCCCGCATGATGATGGCCCACGTCGACCTCGACGACACCCTCGCCGCCGACCCCCAACGACTGCTGCGCTCGCTCAACTCGCTCTGCGGCCCCGACATAGCCCTGCTCGATTTGATACCCGTGGCCGACGACGCCCACGCCCGCTTCGACGCTACCTCGCGCACCTATCGCTACTTCGTACACCACACAAAATCGCCCTTCATCAACCGATTCTCCCTACTGACGCGCCCCCTTGACTACGACGCCATGAACGCCGCAGCCAAGCAGCTGACCGAGATGACCGACTTCACCTCCTTCGCCAAGCTCCACTCCGATGCCCGCACCAACATATGCCACGTCAGCCGCGCCGAGTGGGTCGACATGGGCCACGGGCGCTACTACTTTGAGATTACAGCCGACAGATTCTTGCGCAACATGGTGCGCGCCGTCGTAGGCACATTGCTCGACGTAGGCCGCCACAAACTCTCCATCGAAGGCTTCGCCAACGTAGCCACCGAGCGCAACCGCTGCGCCGCCGGCACCTCCGTGCCCGGCTATCCACTGTTTTTGTGGGACATTACCTACCCATATATCCCCGCCGACGGTGCAAAATTGTAACACATCTGTAACCGCGACAAATCTAAGGTAATCAGCAGGTAAATATCGCCGAAAACCGCATAAATAGGCCCGATTAAGGAATTTTTTCACCAATCACTTGTGACAAAACAATTGTATTTGTAATTTTGCGGCGCTAAAAAGTATGGTAGTTGTCAGAAAATTACTAACTTTGCAACGCAAAAATTTTGAAATTATTAATTATTAAAACTTAGAAAACATGTCAGAAATCGCATCTCGTGTCAAAGCAATAATCGTTGACAAACTCGGAGTAGACGAAAACCAAGTAACTGAAGCAGCAGCTTTCACCACCGACCTCGGCGCAGACAGCCTCGACACCGTAGAGCTCATCATGGAATTCGAAAAAGAATTCGGTATCACAATTCCCGATGACCAAGCTGAAAAAATCGCTACCGTAGGCGACGCTATCAAATATATCGAAGCAGCTCAATAATCTATATATAAACAACAACATTAGAATAATGGAGTTAAAAAGAGTTGTCGTAACAGGCCTGGGCGCCATCACCCCGCTGGGCAACGACGTCGACACGACGTGGGAAAATGCCAAAGCAGGCGTCAGCGGTGCCGGCCCTATTACACATTTTGACGCTTCAAAGTTCAAAACCCAGTTTGCGTGCGAAGTTAAAAACTACGACGTAAACGCCCACTTCGACCGCAAAAAAGCTCGCACACTCGACCTCTACGCTCAATATGCCCTGGTCGCTGCAAAGCAAGCTGTCGAAGACTCAAAAATCGAAGAGGACCCCAACATCAACCGCGACCGCATCGGCGTGATTGTCGCTGCAGGTATCG
>CAZBBL010000111.1:0-6781 GCA_964490275.1 uncultured Barnesiella sp. | reverse complement strand
CACTACCAAAATCAAACAAGGCAAGACAAAGTGATATAATATGATAGAAACACTATCCATATCAAACTACGCACTTATCGACAATATCGAACTCCGTTTCATGCCCGGTTTCAATATCATCACCGGCGAAACCGGCGCCGGCAAGTCAATCATGCTTGGCGCCTTGTCGATGCTCTTTGGCAACAGAGCCGATACAAAAGTAGTGCGCGACAAATCAAAAAAATCAATCGTCGAAGCCTCGTTCGACGTCAGCCGATATCCATCGTTGCGACTCCTCGTCGCCGAAGCCGATGTCGATTGGGATGATTCTCAGCTCATACTTCGTCGCGAAATCACCCCCTCGGGTCGCTCTCGATCGTTTGTCAACGACTCTCCCGTGGCCTTGTCGCTGTTGCGCCAAATCGCCATGCAGCTGGTCGATATCCACTCTCAGCACAACAACCTCTTGCTCTCCACTCCGGAGTATCAACTCCACATTATTGATACCCTCCTGCCCGACAAATCTCTTATCGAGGTCTACCACGAAGCCTACGACGAATATTGCGCCGCGATAAAAAAATATCGCATAGCTCGTCGCGCTGCCGATTCTGGCAAAGCCGAAGAGGAATATCTGCGTTTTCAACTCGAAAAACTCCAAGAACTCAACTTAGTGGAAGGGGAGCAGGACGAATTGGAAAACGAGCGCAACCTCCTCTCTAATGTCACCGACATCAAACAGACACTGGCTCAGCTCATCAACCTATTCAACGACCCCGACCGCAATATCATATCCGACCTCAATCAAGCCTCGACGCTGTTGAGCGCCGTCAGCTCGCTCCCCGACGCCGAACAGCTCGTAGAACGCCTCGACTCGATTCATATCGACCTGCAAGATATCGCCTCCACAATCGACGATATCGACAGCCACCTCGACGTAGACCCTCAGCGACTGCAATACGTCGAAGAACGCTTGTCGGATATCTACAACCTACAGCGCAAACATTCGGTCGACACCGTCGAACAATTAATCACCATACGCGACAGCATCGCCGCACGTCTCGACGCTATCGACAATAGCGACGATCGCATCAAAGCCCTCGCCGTTGCCGCCAAACGTGCCAAAAACCGCGCCCTGGAATGTGCCACAGCCCTCTCAGAGCAGCGTCGCAAAGTCGCTGCCGACTTCGCTCGCGACCTCTATCAATGCGCCGAGCCGCTTGGAATGAAAAATCTTCAGGTCGACATCCATTTCGATACAGTCGACCTTAATCCCGACGGCACCGACGCTGTTGTCTACCTCTTCTCGTTCAATAAAAATCAGCCGATGATGCCTGTCAAAGACACCGCCTCAGGCGGTGAAGTGTCGCGACTGATGCTATCTATAAAAGCCATCGTCGCCGACAAAATACAGCTCCCATCTATCATCTTCGACGAAATCGACACCGGTGTCTCGGGCGACGTCGCCAACCGCATGGGCGACTTGATGAAACGCATATCGGCCAACATTCAGGTCATCGCCATCACCCACCTGCCTCAGGTAGCTGCCAAAGGCGATACCCATTTCAAAGTCTACAAGCAAGACTCCGACACCGCTACCAACACCCACGTCGCTCGATTAGACCCGCAACAACGCATCGGCGAATTGGCATTGATGCTTAGCGGCGACCCCGACAATCAAGCTGCTCGCAACGCCGCAACCTCGCTTCTACAAACACACTAACCAACGCCCTACATATATATTATGGAAAAGACCGACTACATTTATGGCATTCGCGCCGTCATCGAAGCTATCGAAGCCGGCAAAGAAATCGACAAAGTGCTTATCAAAAAAGACCTCGCAGGCGATCTCGCCGGCGAACTATTCGACAAGATTAGGCAACATCGTATTTTTAGCAAGCGTGTACCGATTGAAAAAATCAATCGCATCACACGCAAAAACCATCAAGGCGTTGTAGCTATCCTCTCGGCCGTCACCTACGACAGCCTCTTTAATCTCGTCCCTCGTCTCTATGAAGATGGCGTCGTGCCATTCCTTGTAGTGCTCGACGGCATCACCGACGTGCGCAATTTCGGCGCTATCGCCCGCACCTGCGAGTGTGCCGGTGCCGACGCTCTCGTAATTCCCCTCCATGGCAGCGTCAGCGTCAGCGGCGACGCTATGAAAACCTCTGCCGGAGCGTTAAATCATCTCCCGGTGTGTCGCGAACGCAGCATCGCCGGTGCTGTGCGATTCCTTAAAGACAACGGCTATCAGATTGTCGCTGCCAGCGAGAAATCCAATATCAACTATACCAAAGCTGACTATCAAAACCCTCTCGCTATCGTCATGGGTTCTGAAGATACAGGCATCTCACCGGAGGTGCTCCAACTGTGCGATACATTTGTCTCCATACCTCAGTTTGGCAAAATCGGCTCACTCAATGTGTCGGTCGCTGCCGGCGTCATGATGTACGAAGTAGTGCGTCAACGCCTCTCCTCTGATATGGAAGTAATCTAAGCTTTAATATTATTCTCGTCATGACTAAAATCGGCTCGGTGTTGTCACCGATTAGCAAAAAAGCCCTGCTGCTCGGCAGCGGCGAACTCGGCAAAGAAGTTGCCATCGAATTGCAGCGCTACGGCGTTGAAGTGATTGCCTGCGATAAATATCCCAACGCTCCGGCTATGCAAATTGCCCATCGTAGCTACGTCTTCGATATGCTCGACGGACAAGCACTTCGCTCCGTTATCGAGCAAGAACGCCCCGACCATATTATTCCCGAAATCGAAGCCATCGCTACCGACGTGCTCGAGCAACTCGAATCTGAAGGCTATCACGTTACCCCAACAGCTCATGCCGCTCTGCTCACGATGAACCGCGAAGGCATCCGCCGTCTCGCCGCCGAAACTCTCGGCATCACTACATCGCGCTATTGTTTTGCCTCTACCGAAGACGAGTTTAAAGCAGCCGTAGCCCGGATAGGTATGCCTTGCGTCGTCAAGCCGATTATGAGCTCCTCGGGTCACGGCCAATCAACCATCCGCCGTGCCGACCAAATCGACGCTGCTTGGCACGAAGCACAAGAGGGTGGACGTGCCGGTGCCGGCCGTGTTATTGTCGAAGGCTTTGTCGATTTCGACTATGAAATCACGCTGCTTACAGTCCGCTCAGTCTCCGGCACAGTCTGCTGTCAACCCGTGGGGCATATCCAAGTCAATGGCGACTATCGCTATTCTTGGCAGCCTCAACCAATGTCTGACAAAGCTCTCGAAAGCGCCAAAGAGATTGCACGCAAGGTGACTGATGCCCTCGGCGGATATGGCATTTTCGGCGTCGAACTCTTTGTCAAAGACGACCAAGTAATCTTCTCTGAAGTGTCGCCACGCCCTCACGACACCGGCATGGTCACTATGATTTCTCAAGACCAAAGCGAATTTGCGCTCCATGCTCGCGCCCTCCTCGGACTGCCTGTGCCTGAAGTGCGTTTCTATGGCCCGTCGGCCTCGCGCGCCATTGTCGTAGAAGGCGATACCGATAAAATCGAAATGGATTGCTTGGAGCAAGTGCTCGCCGAGCCGGGTGTGCAGCTGCGCATCTTCGGTAAGCCCGAAGTAAAAGGCCATCGTCGCATGGGCGTTATCCTTGCTACCGATAATACTCTTGAGGCAGCTCGTGCCAAAGCCGACCGAGCCTACGACCGACTTCGTGTCAACGTCCTTCCTCGCTAATAAGCTCCTACTCTTTGTGATGCTTCACCGTGATGCTTCGACGGTCAGTGATGACCATGTCGACAGCTACGTCGTGTGCCTCAGCGTCGATGCTGTCAACAATCTGGAAGTCATATCCCACGCCAATCTTAGTAGCCTTCGTCTCGGCCAATAGTCTGTCGTAGTATCCTTTGCCACGACCTACACGGTTGCCGTTGGCATCGTAGGCTATTGCCGGCACGATTATCAACTCGATGTCGGCGATATTGGCCAAGTTGGCCCCGTCAGGCTCCTCAATATTGAAGGCTCCGAGATGTAGCTTCGACTTCTCGTAGGGTAGTATGTCGAGATTCACGCCGTTAACCCTTGGTAAGAAAAAATGCTTGCGCGTGTGCCAGCGGTCGATAAATTCGAGCGTCGACAACTCGTCGGGCAGCGAGTGGTAGAGCAATATGTTGTCCGACATTATAAATGCCATAGTCTGCTCAAGACGTTTGAATGCTTGCTCAGCTGCACCGGCTTTTTCTTGCTCGGTAAGCATACATTTTTGAGCCTTTATGCTTCGGCGTATATCATCTTTTTTCATGGTCGTTAATTATTAGTCTGTCTATGTTTACTCCGGAAGTATCGGGAAATTCGATTTGCTGCTGTTGAGTATCTCAATGGCCTTTATCACGTTGGGATCGGTTTGATTGAGCACCTCGAGCATCGCTGCACGTCCGAGTACGTTGTCGGCGATAAGCGCCTTCAATTGACTAACAATTAAGTCGGCCGAATGGTCGATGTAATACCATTGCGCACGTTCGCCATTGCGTGTCGCAAACCTTACGAACTGATTGAGCAACTCAAAGTCGGTCGGGAGCTTTTGCTCCAACTCCGATATAGTCTTAGCCTTTTCGAGTTGTGGGCGCAAGTTGTCGACATATTCCAACGCAAACTTGTGGAGCAAACCGGCATTGTTTACGCGCAGATAATATTTCGTTATACCCGATGTGTCGTTCGGAATAAAGATATCCGGCATGATGCCACCCCCGCCATACACCGTGCGTCCATGCATCGTCAGATGGGCCAACGATGGGTCAAAATGGATTGAGTCGGCCTCGAGCGTCTCGCCATGATTATAACGATAAATCAAATCGTTTTCATAGGCCTCGCTGTCGGTGTAGTCCTTCTGTATGCAGCGACCTGATGGTGTGTAATAGCGAGCTACCGTCAGACGTATCGCACTGTTGTCGGGTAGGTCAATCTGGCGTTGCACCAGGCCTTTGCCAAACGAGCGACGACCCAATATCAAACCGCGGTCGTTGTCTTGAATAGCGCCTGCAAATATCTCGCTTGCACTGGCCGAAATCTCGTCGATCAACACTACTACTTTGCTCTTTTGGAACGAGCCTTCGCCGTCGCTCAATACGTGGCTGTCATCCTCGCTTCGGCGCCCTGCGGTATATACAATAGGCGTGCCTTTAGGCATAAATTCGTTTATCATCAATACCGCCATCTCCATGTAGCCGCCGGTGTTGCCGCGAAGGTCAATGATATATTTCTCGGCGCCCTTCTTGCGGAGCTGGTTCAGCGCCTGCCAAAATTCATCGTAGGTGTTCTTACCAAAACGATTCACATTGAGGTAGCCAATGCCGGGCGAAGCTATGTATGCAGCGTCGACAGTGTTGTAGGGTATCTCTGCTCGCTCCACCTTGAATGTTATCGGCTTCTTGGTGTTGCGACGTTTTATAGTAAGCGTTACTACCGTGCCGTTGTCGCCACGTAGCTTCGATAGAACATCCTCATTTGTAATGCCCACGCCGGCCACATTCTCGTCGTCAACGGCGATGATACGGTCACCGGCTACTATGCCTACGCGCTCCGACGGTCCGTTGGCCAACGACTCTACTACAGTGATAGTGTCATTGTTGAGCGTAAACTGTATGCCTATGCCGCAGAACGAACCCTCAAGCTCGTCGTTTACAGCTTGCAAATCCTCGGCAGGTATGTAAAGAGAGTGGGGGTCGAGCGCTGCAAACAAGTCGGGAATTATCGACTCAATCAGGCTGTCTGTATTCACTTCGTCGACATACTCGTTCTCAATCAAATTGAGTATGTTTCTGAATTTCTTTTCGGTTTCCGTAAGGCTCGACCCACGCTTGAGCAAGTTGTCGCATAATATGCCGCCAATAAACGCTAAAGCTATAAATAGGGGAGTCCATATGGAGGCGTCGGTGATTTTTTTCATTATCTGTAGTTCTCAGGGGAGAGAGAGTCAGTTGAAATATATCTGTGTGTTGTATTGTCTAATCTTGATGATTGTCCGTCGGTGAGATATCGGCCAAATGTATGGTCTCTATGCCGGCGCGTTGCAATAGCTCTATGCCGTCATTGATGCGATAAAGCTCGTTGAATACCACTCGCTTGATTCCGGCTTGAATGATGAGCTTCGAACATTCCAAGCATGGAGATGCCGTCACGTAGAGCGTAGCGCCTTGACTTGAATTATTGCTGCGAGCCACTTTCGTTATCGCGTTGGCCTCGGCGTGCAGCACGTATGGCTTCGTGACTCCCGATTCGTCCTCGCATACATTCTCAAACCCTGATGGTGTACCGTTAAACCCATCCGAGATTATCATAGCGTCCTTGACAATAATTGCTCCAACCTTGCGCCTTACGCAATAGGAGTTCTCTGCCCAGATGCGTGCCATTCGAAGATATCGTTTGTCGATTACTTCCTGTTTCTGTTTCTGCTCCATTTCAGCAAGTCTATTTCGCTGTCTACATTAATTAAAAGACATTGCAAAGATAATACTTTACTCGCCATATTATCCTATACGACCAAATAAAAACACTCAACAAAATACGATGTCGCACGTTTGTATTGTATGTGTAACACTTGTTACAACGTTAAATATGCAATTGTAACACCTATGAAACATTGCTTTACGCTTGCTAAGTAATTGAAGGCAAGCACATAACACGTTAAAATAGGCAAATATGCAATTTAACACAAAAAATTGCATAAAAATTATTTGGATAAATAAAAATTTTGTATATTTGCGGTGTGAAAAAGTTGCAAAACGGTTACAATTCAATCTCTAAGTATAATACCCTAAAAACTTTTCGATAT
>CAZBBL010000110.1:0-6879 GCA_964490275.1 uncultured Barnesiella sp. | reverse complement strand
TGAATGTATTGCCTGAGAATTTTTTCTCATCGTAAGTATAATTAAGAAAGTATAATTATGTATTAATTCGTTACATAAAAATTGAAGTTAACGACAAAATTAATTATTATCGGCGATATTACACAACATCTGACACCAAATTGCAAAAAAAGCGCCGCATCCCCTTTTATTTAGCCGTTTTTTTGGCAGTTTGATTGAAAGATTGTACCTTTGTGACGAAACTGTACGGAATAAACCCATCATTAGCTATATATAGGGGCTCAAACGCCCAGCCTTACATACATTTCTTTTTGAGGCCTATTCGCCGGGCTCTACGCCGTATAGTTTCGTTGTCGCTCTCAGCGGGCCTCTTGGATCAGGAGGCGGGGAGCCTAACCGAGGGACTTAATCGTGCGTGCAACCGGAGCTTAAACTCCTAAGTTTCATCACTTTAGTTTAGCGGCCATGACATCTTAGCAGCCTCTGTCGCCTCGACAGGGGGAGTCCAAGCCATGAAGCGACATCTCTACCATCTATCCTTATAAATCACATTATTATTCTCTACAGTTTCATTCTACATCTTATTTCAAATTCCTCATTATTCATCTTCCGGCCTTAAACTTGCCGGATAAATCGGCGTAACAACCATAGCGACAGCCCGTTGAGCTATCGCATACTCCTATTGGCAATCACCGACGACAATACCATCAGCTGGTACGCTCTTAAAGTGTACTACAACCGCGTCTCAGATATCGACAAAGAGATAAACGAGGCGGGGCTTAAAACGTTTGTACCTATGACAACCGTTGTCGTCGAACGCGATGGCCACCGCTCAGCCGTCAAGCGCCCGCTCATCAGCTCACTGATGTTTGTCCGCGCCTCGGCCGACGACATCATCCAAACCGAGCGCCGCCTTGCCGGACGTGCTTCGGTCTACACCATGGCCGAGCCGCCACGTCGCCCCGCGCCCATCTCCGACGAAGAGATGACTCCGCTTATGCTGCTGACCTCGGGCGAAGAGAGCAATCTGGAGTATCTCGGCGACGACACCGCCCGCTATAGCGTTGGCCAAAAAGTGAAAGTCATCGACGGACAATTTGCCGGTGCCGTCGGTCACATCTGTCGCATCAAAGGTAATCGCCGATTAGTTGTTGCCATCAAGGGAGTATGCGCCGTAGCCACGTCGTATATCCCAAGTTGCTTCCTCGAAAAAATCTAAAAGTTATGGAAACTACCGATTTTATTCCGATTCTTGGTCTGCCAATCGCCCCTTGGCTGATAAACGGACTTTTAGTGCTTGCGTTCAGCATCATGCTGACCGGCATCTTGATACCGAAGATTTTGCTTATCTCGCTGCGCAAAAACCTGTTTGACATCCCCGACGAACGCAAAATCCACCACGTCGCAGTGCCTCGACTCGGCGGTATGGCCTTCATGCCGGCAATTATATTGTCGATATCTATAGTAACCGGCATCAATTTTGTCTATCTCGGCGACGCCGCCTCGGCCATCGACGCCATCAACCTCTACGACGACGCCGTGCCCTTGTGCTTTGGCCTCTGTGCTCTTATGATGCTCTATTTGGTAGGCATCGCCGACGACCTTATCGGAGTCAAATATCGTGCTAAATTTGTCGTGCAAATCATTGCAGCTCTGCTGATTATATCCTCGGGCATGTCGGTTACCGACCTTGGCGGATTCTTTGGCCTACACGAGTTGCCGGTATGGCTGTCAACGCCACTGACCGTAGTGCTCATCGTATTGATTGTCAACGCCGTCAACCTCATCGACGGCATCGACGGCTTGGCCTCGGGCCTTAGCGCAATCGCCTTGTCGTTCTACGCCTTCGTATGTTTCTACTCGGGCGACTACGCCTACGCGATGCTCTCGCTCGCTGCTTTGGGCACACTCATCCCGTTTTTCTACTACAACGTGTTTGGCGATGTCAAAGTAGGCAAAAAAATATTCATGGGCGACACCGGTGCGCTGACTACCGGCCTTGTGCTCAGCTTTGTAGCCATCAAAGTCAGCAACAACGACGTCAGCCAATGCCCCATTTCATCGTCGGCTACCGTCTTGGCCTTCTCGCCATTGGTTGTGCCGTGTCTCGACGTCGTCAGAGTGTTCTTCCACCGCCTGGGCCGTCGCCAAAGCCCATTCCTGCCGGGCCGCACTCACATCCACCACAAGCTATTGGCCCTCGGCATCCGTCAACACATCGCCATGCTCTCTATACTTGGCGTCTCGGCTGCATATATCGTCATCAACTTGCTGCTCTCGTCGATTGTATCGGTCGACGTCATCATACTCCTCGACCTCCTCATCTGGGTGTTGGGCAACCTTTGGCTCACAAGAGCCATCCGTCGCCGTCAGCAACAACTCCCCGAAACTCGCGAGCTCTACGACTAACGCTCGCCTCCTATTCAAGAATTTACAATCTACTCAACTCCTATGCATAACGTCAAGAAACTACTGATTATCGCAGGCGTAACTTTGAGCCTCGCATCGTGCAAGACACCGACCAACATTACGTATCTCCAAGATATATATGCCGGTCAATCAATCAACGTCGTCCCCACAAGCGACATTACCGCACAACCCGGCGACCGCATCTCTATCATCGTTCACTCCAAAGACCCCCTGCTGGTAAGCCAATTCAACCTCCCCGTTGCCACTTACCGCTTGGGCACAGCCAGCCAAACAGGCAACTCATCAGCCGTCTCCAACAACAATACGAGCAATTCAGGCAACAGCAACGGTCAAGTTTCTACCTACGTGGTCGACAGCTTCGGCGACATCGACTTCCCCGTGCTTGGCACTCTCCACGTTGCCGACATGAACCGCAAGCAGATTCAAGACCTCATACGCAACGACATCCTCGGTCGCGACTTGGTAAAAGACCCTACCGTCATCGTTGAGTTTCTCGACCACTCCGTCACCATCTTAGGCGACATCAACAGCCCCGGTCGCATACGCTTCGACCGCGACCGCTTCAACCTCATCGAGGCTATCGGCATCGCCGGCGATTTAAAAATATCCGGTAAGCGCCAGAACGTCAAAATTATACGCATGGAGGAAGGCAAAGAAAAAGTCTACGAAGTTGACCTTTGCGATGCCAACTCGGTCTACTCCTCCCCCGCCTTCTACCTCCGCCAAAACGATGTCATATATGTCGAGCCCAACGACAAACAAAAACGCACACAGACATCTACCGGCGAAACCTTGTTGACTCCAAGTTTCTGGATGTCGGTAGTTTCATTCGCGATGACACTCTACTTATTTATCGACAGGTTCTAATCTCGCCAACAAAAATCAAAAACATACGTATCTCTAAACAAACATGGAAAATCTTAGCGAAATACAGAGCGAAAGCTCCCAATCGTTCAACATCAAAGATTTTATATGGCTTTGTATCTCTAAATGGTACATCTTTGTCATCGCTTTGGTGATTACATGCGGCTACGCATTTTTCTACTTGGCCAAAACACCACGCCACTATGTAGCCACTGCCGATATGCTCTTTAAAGACGACACCTCGAGCAAAAACGGCGATATCTCTCAAGTGTTTGGCGATATCGAAGGCTTCAACACCAACGCCAACCTCTCCAACGAGATGGTAGCCATCAAATCGCCAATCATCATGAAAGAATGTGTAGAACGCATAGGCCTCGATGTCGATTACAACGTCAACGACGGTCTGCGCCAACGCTCGCTCTTCGGCACCGACCTACCTTTCACCATCAAGTTTCTCGACCTTGGCGAAAACGGCAAAGCATCGCTCAAGATGGAGCTCAAAGGCGACGGCTTCGTCACACTCAAAGACTTCTCTGAAATCGTCGACGGCAACTACGTCTCCAAGTCAGACCAACCGATGAAAATCAACGTCGCCTCTATCGGTGGCGATACCCTCAAATCGCCTTTAGGTCGCATCATCCTTCGCCCCAACGAAACCTTCGCCGGCGACCCTGCCAAGGCTAAAGATAATATATATGTAGACCGTATCGGCATAGGTGACGCTACCGCTCGCGGTCTCGGAGGCATCTTCACCGAATTTGAAAGCAAATATTCATCGGTAATCCACGTATCTATCAACGACGTCAACTCTCAACGTGCCACTGCTACCCTCCAAGGTGTCATCGATATCTATGGCGAACAATGGATGGCCGACCGCAACCAAATCTCCATCGCCACTTCCAACTTTATCAACGAGCGCTTGGCAGTCATCGAGAACGAACTTGGCGACGTCGATACCGACATCTCCTCTTACAAGTCGGCTCACCAGTTGCCCGACGTTACCGCAGCCTCTCAAGCCTACTTCGTGCGCGCCCTCACTGCTGACGAAACCACAACCGAGCTCTCCAACACCCTGGCCCTGGCTCGCCAAGTGCGCAACCACCTGTCGAACATCGCCAACTCGTTCAACGTATTGCCGGCATCGTCGGGCCTTAACAACGTCGGTATCGAAGACCTCATTGCTCAATACAACACCAAGCTCATCGAGCGCAATGCCTTGGTAGCAAACTCATCGACCGAAAACCCCGTCATTATCGACATGGACAACACATTGGCTGCCATGCGCCAATCAATGTTGACTGCTATCGATGCTTATATCAACACAATCAATGCTCAGATTAGTGCCTCACGTGCCGTTCAATCATCATCAAGCGCCATGTTAGCAGCAAGCCCTAATCAAGCCAAATATCTGTTGAGCGTCGAGCGTCAACAAAAAGTAAAAGAGTCGCTCTACCTCTACCTACTACAAAAACGTGAAGAAAACGAACTTTCACAAGCCTTTACGGCTTACAACTCCCGACTCGTGGCTCCTCCAACAGCCTATGGACCAGTATCGCCTATCCCCTCTAAAATCTATCTGATGGCCTTAGCAATCGGACTGTTTGTCCCCGCATTGCTGATATTCACCGTCGAGAAAGTCAACTCCAAAGTGCGTGGCCGTCGCGACATCGAGAAACTCACCATCCCCTTCATCGGCGAGATACCACAATCAGGCAAACGCGTCTCTACCTTAGAACGCGTATTGCTCAAACGCAAAGCCAAAAAATCTCCCTCGCAGATATTAGTGCGCCACGGCTCGGGCAACGTCATCAACGAAGCCTTCCGCGTCATCCGCACCAACCTCGAGTTTATGGTGCCACCGGCCGAAGGCTCAGCCCGCGTATTGATGATGACCTCAGCCAACCCCGGCTCAGGTAAAACCTTCATCACCCTCAACCTCGCCGCCGTCTTGGCGCTGAAAAACAAGCGCATAGCCATCCTCGATCTCGACTTGCGCAAGGCCTCACTCTCAAGAAGCCTCAACGCCCCCGAAATCGGCCTCACCAACTATCTGGCCGGCCACGCCACTGAAGATCGCATCGTCGTAAAAGACATCAACGGCATCGAAAACCTCGATCTCTACCCCGTCGGCCCCATTCCACCCAACCCCACCGAATTGCTCTATAGCTCTCGCCTGAAAGAACTCGTCGAGAAGCTCCGCAAAGAATACGACTACATCCTCGTCGACTGCCCGCCGGTCGAAGTAGTCGCCGACGCCAAAATCATCAACTCGATGGTCGACCTGACGATATTCATCATCCGTTCAGGCTTGCTCGAACGCGAAATGCTCCCCGAAATACAGCAATTCTACGACAGCAAACGCTATCAATCGATGGCCCTGATTCTCAACGGCACCCCCGACCCGTCCAACTCAGCCATACGCCACGCCAACCGCTTTGGCTACGGCTACGGTTACGGCTACGGCTACCCACGCCACAAAGACTGACGCCATCCGCCTATAAATCCATCATACCATTTCATGATTTCAATCGTCCTGCCCGCCTACAAAGCTCGATTCTTCGCCCAAGCCATCGACAGCATATTGGCCCAAACCTTCACCGACTTTGAGCTAATCATCGTCAACGACGCTTCGCCCGACGACCTCGATGCTATTGTAGGCCGCTACAGCGACCCACGCATAAAATACTACAAAAATCCCCACAATATCGGTGGCCAAAACCTCGTGGCCAACTGGAACCACTGCCTCTCCTACGCCACCGGCGAATTTGTCGTCCTCGCCTCCGACGACGACATCTACCATCGCGACTACCTGCAAGAGATGTACGCCTTGACCCTGCGCTACCCCAACGTCGACCTGTTCCACTGCCGATGGCTTGCCATCAACGCCGACGGCGACGTCGTCAGCGTCGGCGGCCACTGCTCAGAATATGAAAGCGACATCGACTTCATCTACCAACGAGCCATACGTCGCCGCCATCAAACTATCCCCGACTTCATGATGCGCCGCTCGCGACTGATTGAAATAGGTGGATTCACCGACTATCCTCGAGCTTGGTATTCCGACGAAATGACCACCTATCGCTTGGCCCTGGGCAAAGGCGTCGCCGCCTCCTCGCGCACGCTGTTTTATTGGCGCAACTCCGACATCAACATCTCAAATTGCACCAACGACATCGAGCAAAAAGCCCAAGCCTCGCGCCTATATCTCGACGATATGCTCTCAATAATAGATAGTAATACCCCCCCCCCACGAGAGTTCCGAAAATCGCTTCATGAGGCTCTATATGCGTGAAAACATAGCGTATGCCATCGGCCGTCAACTCATATTAGACCTCACCAACGCAAAATGGCGCACAGCCCGTCGCGTCCGTCGCAATCCCGCCTACGCCCCCTTCTTCTGCCGCGACATCCCCATGCGCTACCGCCTCAAGCGCCTCCAACGCCTCCTCCACCTCTAACCCCTCCGTCTCCGCCCACCTTTATCCCACCCTGCCCCACAGACAAAATAAATGGAGAATAATCAAGAAGATATAGTATCAAGTAATTCACGAATCGCAAAGAATACTATTGTCCTTTATTTCAGGATGATTATTCAGGTGCTCATTT
>CAZBBL010000109.1:0-7093 GCA_964490275.1 uncultured Barnesiella sp. | reverse complement strand
CGATGTCATCCTTACCGAGAAACAGTTGCCCATCAAAAACTGCGCTTACTCAGCTTGCTTCCGTCGCGAAGCCGGTAGCTACGGCAAAGACGTGC
Source organism: uncultured Barnesiella sp. (assembly GCA_964490275.1). Lineage (GTDB taxonomy): Bacteria > Bacteroidota > Bacteroidia > Bacteroidales > Muribaculaceae > JAGBWK01. The sequence goes on along the minus strand of CAZBBL010000109.1, from coordinate 6,998 downwards.
GCGGCTTGAACCGTCTCCACCAATTCGACAAAGTGGAAATCGTGCGCATCGAGAAACCCGAAAACTCTTATGCAGCTCTCGAAGAGATGAAAGACCACGTGCAAAGCCTGCTCGACACCCTGGGCTTGCCTTGGCACATACTGCGTCTGTGTGGCGGCGATATGAGCTTCACCTCAGCCATCACATTCGACTTTGAAGTGTTCTCAGCCGCTCAAAAACGCTGGTTGGAAGTGTCGTCGGTATCCAACTTCGAAACCTACCAAGCCAACCGCCTGAAATGTCGCTACCGTGGCGAAGACAAGAAAACTCGTCTGTGTCACACCCTCAACGGCTCGGCTTTGGCTCTGCCGCGTATCATGGCCGCATTGCTTGAAAACAACCAGACCGACAAAGGTATCATCGTGCCCGAATGTCTGCGCCGTTACACCGGCTTCGACATCATCGACTAAGCATAGTCGAGACTATCGATTTTTAAAACCTATAAGCTCACAGCGCCGCAAATATCATGGAGATTTCGCAATTTAGCCAAATGGTAGTCGAATCTCTCGGCGTAGAGCCAACCCAACAGCAGAGGGCGTTGATCGACGCCCTCTGCCGTTTTTGTTCAAAGCAGACACCGTCGCTGTCGGTGTTTCTGCTCAACGGATATGCCGGCACGGGCAAAACGTCGGTAGTGGCGGCCTTGGTAAAATCGCTGCGTGCGGTGCGCTACCACACCGTGCTGTTGGCCCCCACCGGACGCGCCGCTAAGGTGCTCAGCCTGATGGCCGACAAGAAGGCTCTCACCATCCACCGCAAAATCTATCGCGCCGACGCTATGGACAACTACGTAAGCGTGGCCGGCGTGGCCGACAACCCCCATCGCAACACACTGTTTATCGTCGACGAGGCCTCAATGATAGGCGACGAAGAGGAGTCGTCGCTGCTCGACGACCTGATACAATACGTCTACTCGGGCGAGGGCTGTCGCATGATATTGGTGGGCGACACAGCCCAGCTGCCACCGGTAGGGTGTAGCGAGTCGCCGGCAATGTCGGTGGCACGCCTCCACCAAAAAGGGTTGAGAGTAAGTCGCGCCGTGCTGACGCAAACCGTGCGCCAAACAGCGCAATCGGGCATCCTCTACAACGCTACGTTGCTGCGCCGACAGATGAAGCTCGAGCAGCTACCCGTGCCGCGATTGCGCGTCAAACCGTTTGGCGACGTAGTTGTAGTGCAAGGCGAAGATTTGGCCGACTCGCTCAGCTCGTCCTACTCCAATCCGGGCATCCACGACACGATTTTAATAACGCGCTCCAACAAACGCGCCATGCAATTCAACTTGGCCATACGCCAAACCATCCTCGAAAAAGAGGAAGTATTGTCGCGCCAAGAGCCACTGCTGATAGCCAAAAACAACTATTTCTGGACCTCGAAAATCAAAGACGCCGACTTCATTGCCAACGGCGACATCGTCACCGTCAGCCACATCTACGGCACCGAGGTCAGAGGCTTCCTGAGATTTGCCGACGTCGCATTGACGTTTGCCGACCGCGACCTTACGATTGACGCCAAGATAATACTCAACGCATTGACTGCCGAAAACGCCGGCCTCCAACCCGAGCATGAACAGCAACTGATGCAGCTGGCCCTCAACGACATGGGACCCGACGCTGCCAACAACCCCGCTGCGCGAGCTCGTGCCTTGCGCACCGACCCCTACTACAACGCCCTGCGCGTGAAATATGCCTACGCCGTCACCTGCCATAAAGCTCAGGGCGGACAGTGGGAGAGCGTCTACGTCGACCTTGGTTTCATACCCGACGAAGCCGCCACGACACCCGATTTCTACCGCTGGCTCTACACCGCCATCACCCGTGCCCGCCGACGCCTCACACTGATTTCGCCACAACTACCAATCGACTGACCAATTAAGAAACTTTTAGAGGAGATTGCCCCACTGTGATGAAATTTTGACAGAGTGGGCGATGGTTAGTTCGCAAAAAATTGGTAAATTTGCGCGATTAATCAGTTGATGACGCTGTTGTGGCCTGAAAATCAGCCTCAACGCCATCAAAACTCCAACGTTTAAACGTTTCATTTTATGAACATATCTTATAACTGGCTCAAACAGTATCTCGACTTCGACTTGACAGCCGAGGAGCTGGCTGCAGCCCTTACATCAATCGGTCTGGAAACAGGCAGCGTCGAAGAAGTAGAAACCGTCAAAGGCGGCCTTCGTGGCATCGTCATCGGCAAAGTGTTGACCTGCATTGACCACCCCGACAGCGACCACCTTCACATTACCACCGTCGACCTTGGCGACGGCCAAGCTACACAAATCGTTTGCGGCGCGCCCAACGTGGCTGCCGGTCAAACCGTAGTTGTAGCCACCGTAGGCACCAAGCTCTACGACGGCGACAAAGAGTTTCAAATCAAAAAATCAAAGATACGCGGCGTTGAGTCGTTTGGCATGATTTGCGCCGAAGACGAAATCGGCATCGGCTCTTCTCACGACGGCATCATCGTCATCGACAAAGAAGTTGCCCCGGGCACCCCGGCTGCCGAATACTACAACGTCAAGAGCGATTGGTTGCTCGAGGTCGACCTCACCCCCAACCGTATCGACGCCGCCTCTCACTTTGGCGTAGCTCGCGACTTGAGTGCTTGGATGGCTTGCCACGCAACCCCGTCGAAGCTCAAACGCCCCGGCGACGAAGGCTTCGCTATCGACCGCAAAGACGGCGCTATCAAAGTGACCGTCGCCGACACTAAGGCTTGCCCCCGCTACAGCGGCGTCACTATCCGCGGCGTCAAAATCGCCGAAAGCCCCGATTGGCTCAAACAACGCTTGACTACAATCGGCCTGCGCCCCATCAACAACGTTGTCGATATCACCAACTACATACTCCACGCCGTAGGTCAACCCCTCCACGCCTTCGATGTCGACAAAATCGCCGGTGGCGAAATCATCGTCAAAACCTGCGACGAAGGCACCCCCTTCACCACCCTCGACGGCGTAGAACGCAAGCTCTCGGCTGCCGACCTCACCATCTCGAGCCCCGAAGGCCCCATGTGCCTGGCCGGCGTGTTTGGCGGTTTAGACTCGGGCGTCACCGACTCTACCACATCGGTATTCTTGGAGAGCGCCTACTTCAACCCCACATCCGTGCGCAAAACCGCACGTCGCCACGGCTTGAGCACCGACTCATCGTTCCGCTTCGAACGCGGCATCGACCCCAACACCACAGTCTACAACCTGCGCCTGGCAGCCCTGTTGGTTAAAGAACTCGCCGGCGGCGAAATCTGCGGCGACATCGTCGACATCTATCCCCAACCCATCGCCCCCTTCGACGTCACCTTGAGCTACAGCCAATGCGACAGCCTCATCGGCAAACATATCCCCACCGAAACCATCGACGCCATCCTCCAATCGCTCGAGATGGAAATCGTAGGCCGCCGCGAAGGCGAAATCGACCTGAAGGTGCCCACCTATCGCGTCGACGTGCAACGCCCCTGCGACGTCATCGAAGATATGTTGCGCATCTATGGCTACAACAACGTCGAACTTACCACAAAGCTCCATTCGTCGTTGTCGTTCAAGACATTCACCGACAGCGCCGACGATTTGCGCCACCTCATCGCCGACCAACTTACCGGCGAAGGCTTCAACGAAATCCTCAACAACTCGCTTACCGCCGAAGCCTACTACAGCCCCCTGACAACATATCCCGCCGACCACTGCGTCAAACTGCTCAACCCCTTGAGCAACGACCTCAACGTGATGCGTCAAACCCTGCTGTTTGGCGGCTTGGAATCGGCAGCACACAATATCAACCGCAAAGCCGCCGACCTGGCTATGTATGAGTTTGGCAACGTCTACTTCTGCAACCCCCAAGCTCAATCTACCACCGAGGCTCCGCTGGCTCCCTACTCCGAAACCTCGCGCCTGGGCATCTGGCTCACCGGCAACATCCGCACAGCCAACTGGGCCCGCCCCGCTGAACAATCGACATTCTTCGACCTGCGCGCCATTGTCGACAAAATATTCAGCCGCTGCGGCATCAGCGCCCGCGAACTCACCTTCAAACAGCTCGCAGCCGACGACATCTACGCCGCCTCGCTCTCTATCTCGACACGCTCGGGCAAAGCTCTCGGCTCGGTAGGCATCGTCAGCAAGAAGATACTCAAAACCTTCGACATCAAACAAGACGTCTATTTCGCCGAACTCGATTGGCACGACATCGTCAAGCTCTCGCTGGCTCGCAAAACCACCTACGCGCCTCTGCCCAAAACAATGGCCGTCAAACGCGACCTCGCCCTGCTGCTCGACAACAACATCTCCATGGAGCAAGTTGAAGCTACCGTGCGCGAAAGCGAACGCCGCCTGTTGCGCGACATCACCCTCTTTGACGTCTACGAAGGCAAAAACCTCCCCGAAGGCAAAAAATCTTACGCCATCGCCATCACCCTCCAAGACGACGAAAAAACGCTCCAAGACAAACAAATCGAAGCCGTGATGAACAAAATCATCACCAACCTCAAAAAACGTCTCGGCGCCGAACTCCGATAATCTATCTCGAAATAATAACTATCCAAAACATAACTTTTTTACACCACTACAATGGGAAGAGCATTTGAATATCGCAAAGCAAGAAAACTCAAACGCTGGGGCAATATGTCGCGTACATTTACCCGCATCGGTAAAGAAATCACTATCGCTGCCAAAGCCGGCGGCCCCGACCCCTCGACAAACCCCCGCCTGCGTGTGCTGATGCAGAATGCCAAAGCCGCCAACATGCCCAAAGACACCGTTGAACGCGCTATCAAGAAAGCTACCGACAAAGACGCCGGCGACTACAAAGAAATCACCTACGAAGGATACGGCCCCTTCGGTATCGCTATCTTCGTTGAAGCCGCTACCGACAACAACACCCGCACCGTTGCCAACGTGCGCTCCTACTTCACCAAACATGGCGGTAGCCTCGGCACTCAAGGCTCGCTCACATTCCTCTTCGACCACAAAAGCGTCTTCAAAATCAAACCCCGCGAAGATGTTTCGATGGACGACCTCGAACTCGAGCTCATCGACTATGGCGTAGACGAAATCGAAGCCGACGACGAAGAAATCGTGCTCTACGGCGCTTTTGAAGAGTTTGCCAACATCCAAAAATATCTCGAAACTAACGGCTGGGAAATCGTCAGCGCCGAATTTGAACGCATCCCCCACGAACTCAAAGAAGTGACCGCCGAACAACGCGCTACCCTCGACAAACTCCTCGAAAAACTCGAAGAAGACGAAGACGTGCAAAACGTTTTCCACAACATGAAAGAGGACGACGCTGAAGGCGACGAATAATAATCGCCCCCTCGGCCTCATTCCACTCAAACAACTCATACATATATATAATATGTTTTCAGGTATTGTTGAAGAAGCCGCAAAAGTAGTAGCCATCGCTCGCCACGACGCCAACGTCGACCTTACGATGACCTGCTCATTTGTCGACCAACTCAAAATCGACCAATCTGTGGCCCACAACGGCGTTTGCCTTACCGTCGTCAGCATCGACGGCAACTCCTACACCGTCACCGCTATCCGCGAAACCCTCGACCGCTCCAACTTGGGCGACTTAAACGTGGGCGACTTGGTCAACCTCGAACGCTCCATGATGATGAACGGCCGCCTCGACGGACACATCGTCCAAGGACACGTCGACACAACAGCCGTCTGCACCGACATCCAAGACGCCGACGGCAGCCGCTACTTCAAGTTTGTCTACGACGTCAACCCCGAAATGGTTGCCAAAGGATATATGACTGTCGAAAAAGGTTCGGTCACCGTCAACGGCGTCTCACTGACAGTGTGCGACTCCCAACCCAACTCTTTTCGCGTGGCTATCATCCCCTACACCTTTGAGCATACCAACTTTTGCAACATCAAGGTAGGCTCAAAAGTCAACCTCGAATTTGACATCATCGGCAAATACATTGCCCGACTGGCTGAATTAAAAAACGAATAAAATCATACCTACATCATGAAACAGACCATCAGCGTAAACATCAAGGACGCTCTGCAATGCGTCAGCTCTGAAACCGTAAAATCTTACGACGCTGCGGCTGCCGACGCGCTCTACAAGCTCCACAACGCAACCGGCGCCGGCAACGACTTCCTCGGTTGGGTCAACCTCCCCTCTACTACCTCGGCCGATGAAATCGCCGACATCGAAGCTACTGCCAAACAACTGCGCGACAACTGCGAAGTAGTAGTCGCTATCGGCATCGGCGGCAGCTACCTCGGTGCTAAAGCTGTTATCGAAGCCCTCTCCGACTCCTTCGCCGCTTATCGCCAAGACGGCGCTACTAAAGTGATTTTCGCCGGCCAAAACATCGGCGAAGACTACCTCTACGAGCTCCAAAACTACCTCCAAGGCAAGAAATTTGGCATCATCGTCATCTCTAAATCAGGCACTACTACCGAGCCCGCCATCGCTTTCCGTCTGCTCAAAGAGCAACTCGAAAAAGCTATCGGCAAAGCTGAAGCCGCCAAACGCATCGTCGCTATCACCGACGCTAAACGTGGTGCCCTGCGCCAACTCGCTACCGAAGAAGGCTACAAAACATTTGTCATCGCCGACAACGTTGGCGGCCGCTTCTCGGTGCTCACTCCCGTAGGCTTGCTCCCCATCGCTGTTGCCGGCTTCGACATCAAAGCCCTGCTCGACGGCGCCATCGAGATGGAAAAAGCTACCGTCGCTGCCGACGAGGCCAACCCCTCATATCTCTACGCCACTACCCGCAACGCCCTCTACAACGCAGGTAAAAAAATCGAAATCCTCGTCAACTACAACCCCAAACTCCACTACTTCGGAGAATGGTGGAAACAACTCTACGGCGAATCTGAAGGTAAAGACAACAAAGGCATCTTCCCCGCAGCCGTCGACAACTCTACCGACCTCCACTCTATGGGTCAATGGATTCAAGAAGGCGAACGCTCTATCTTCGAAACCGTCATCACCGTC
>CAZBBL010000108.1:0-7190 GCA_964490275.1 uncultured Barnesiella sp. | reverse complement strand
GCGGTGTACGGGGTTACGAGTAAATCGGCGTCCTCGCGGACGCCACATTGATGATAGGTCGCTGGCAACGATGTAGGGGCGTGATTTATCGCGCCCGATCGTCGCGTTGGCGACGCAACCGACAGTCATTCAGTCGTTTGATGGTGGTAGGCGAAGTTGATTTCGCCCCTATAATGTTGGCGGGAAGCCGTTGTTCTATGCGCGGAAGTGTTAGGGTGTGGGCGATTTTTTGCGGCGGATTTTGAGGGTGTCGAAGCCGTTGCCGTAGACTGAGTGGATGTAGGAGTAGGTGACGTAGGCGTCGGTGTCGATGCGGCTGAAGATTTTCATCATTTGTGGGGCGTCGACGTGGCGGCACCAGATGAGCAATATTTTGCGTTGGTCGCCTGTCCAATATCCGTTGCCGTTCCAGACGGTGACGCCACGGCCGGTTTCGTGGGTGACGGCGTCGGCGATTTCGTTCCATTTGTCGGAGATGATGATAAATTGGATTGTGCGACGGTTTGAGGATATGATTTTGTCGGTGATGTAGGAGTAGATGAATATGGCTACCCAACCGTAGATGATGGATTGAGCGCGAGCTTGCAGGCGTTGCTCCATGTCGCCGTCGAAGGGGAGGAAGAATGAGCAGGCGACGATTGTGAGGTCGACGTACATCATTGTGCGGCCGACGCTGAGGTTGGTTTTTTTGTTCATGATGGCGGCTACGATGTCGGTGCCGCCGGCTGTGCCGCCGTGGCTATAGTATGTGCCGATGCCGATGCCGCAGAGTATGGCGCCGGTGAGTACGCTGGTGAGGGTGTCGTGGATGATGGGTGGGTTTGAGGTGAAGTAGCCTTCGATGGCGCCGATGAATAGGGATAGGACGGTGGCTCCGAAGACGGTGCGTATGACGAAGCCACGGCCGATGATTTTGAAGCTTCCGGCCAGTAGGAGGCCGTTGGTAGCATACATGATTACGGCAACCGGAATGAGTCCGGCTGTGGCGAAGAATACTAATGAGGCGAAGCCGGCCATGCCGCCGATGACGATGTTGTGGGGCAGGATGAACACTACGAAGCCTAAGGCGTAGATGGCCATGCCAATGACGATTGAGATATAGTCGCCTATGAGTTTGCGGCGGTTGTTGAATACGAATGGAAGCATGAGATTAGATGTCGGATGAGCGGTTGAGATATTGGGGGGGTAGGCCAGATATATTAGATGTGTACTTGGTCGAGGAGTTTGACGTAGATTTCGATGGCTTCGCGAATTTCGTCGAGGTGGATAAATTCGTCGGCGGTATGTGAGCGTGAGCTGTCGCCGGGGCCTATTTTTAGCGATGGCCAGGGCATGAGGGCTTGGTCGCTGAGTGTGGGTGAGCCGAAGGGTTGCAGGCCGAGCATTGAGGCGCGACTGACGATGGCGTTGTTGGGTGAAATGCCTGATGGGTTGAGGCGTGTGGAGCGAGGGGTGAGTTGGCAGTCGGGAACGGCCTGTTGGATGATGTCGAGTGTCTGGAGGTTGGTGTAGGCGTCGGTGGTGCGCACGTCGACCATAAGTTTGCAGCAGTCGGGCACTACGTTGTGTTGCGTGCCGGCTTGGATGCCGGTGACGGAGATTTTTATAGGGCCGAGCATTTGAGATTGGCGCTCAAAGCTGAGGCTGCGCAGGGTTTCGACGACGGGGATGGCACGATAGATGGCGTTGATGCCTTCGTTGCGTGCGGCGTGGCCGGCTTGACCGGTGACGATGCCGTCGAGCACCATGAGGCCTTTTTCGGCGATGGCGGGGCGCATGGAGGTTGGTTCGCCTACGAGGGCGAGGTCGATGGAGCCGTTGAGCCGGCTGACCATCATTTCCATGCCGTGGTTGCCGCTTACTTCCTCTTCGGCTGACAGCAGCAGGGCGAGGTTGTAGGGCTGTGGTTTTTGGCTTAGGATGATGTAGGCTGCGATAAGGCTTACGACTGAGGCTCCGGCGTCGTTGCTGCCCAGGCCGTAGAGGGTTTGGTCTTCAATTGTAGGGGTGAAGGGGTCGCGCTGCCAACCGTCGACCGGACGAACGGTGTCGATATGGGAGTTGAGCAGCAGTGTCGGTTTGGCTTTATCGGGGTTGATAGGGGCGATATAGATGTTGTTGCCAAAGCGTTGTGGGGCGAGCCCTTCGGCAGAGAGGAAGTCGACTATGAGCGAGGCAACGGCGTCTTCGTTGCGGCTGGTCGAGGGGGTAGCTATCATGGCTTTTAGCAGGTCGATAGCTTTATAAAATAGTTCGTCCATGGTTGATGATTATTCGTTGTTGAGCAGGGAGGCGTCTTTGACGGTGAGGCCGAGTTCGCTGCCTTTTTCAAGCACGAGCTTGATGGCGAGTTGGCGGTCGTTGGGGGTTTCGCAGTCGACGAGCATATCTTTTTGATAGGTTTTGATTATGCCAACTTCGCGCGATTGGCCGATGCCAAAGATTTGCATTATTTCGTTGCCATCGACGGGAGGTTGCCAGTTGCGGAGGTTGTCTTTCTCGTTGATGACTTTCATTTTTTCGAGCACGAGCTCGTAGTTTTCGAGATGTTGTTTTACTTTCTCGGGGTTTTTGGATGTAATGTCGGCACGGCAGAGCACCATCAGGTCGTCTAAGTCGTTGCCGGCGTCGAAAATCAGACGGCGCACGGCAGAGTCGGTGACTTCTTCGACCAGGGCGATAGGGCGCATGTGGAGTTCGACGAGCTTCTGCACATATTTCATGTTTTCGTTGGCGGGGAGCTTCAGCGAGCGGAATATGCGAGGAATCATTTTGGCTCCGAGGAAGTTGTGGTTGTGGAAAGTCCAACCTTGGCGCGGGTCGTAGCGTTTGGTTTGGGGCTTGGCGATGTCGTGGAGCAGGGCGGCCCAGCGAAGCCAAACGTTGTCGGAGTTTTCGGCGACGTTGTCGAGCACTTCGAGGGTGTGGAGGAAGTTGTCTTTGTGGCCGCGGCCGTTGACGATTTCAACGCCGTTCATTTTGTCGAGCTCGGGGAGTATGAGTTTGAGCAGGCCGCAATCGCGTAGCAAGAGCCAACCGATAGAGGGGCGTGGCGATTTCATGATTTTGGTGAGCTCGTTTTCGATGCGCTCTTTCGAGAGAATTTTTACGCGTTCGGCGTTGCGGGTGATGGCGGCAAAGGTGTCGTCGGCGATGGTAAATCCGAGCTGAGTGGCAAACCTTATGGCGCGGAGCATTCGCAGGGGGTCGTCGCTGAAGGTGATGTCGGGGTCGAGCGGTGTGCGAATGATGCCTTTGTCGAGGTCGTCGATGCCGCCAAAGCGGTCGACGAGTTCGCCGTAACGGTCGTGGTTGACGCAGAGGGCCATGGCGTTGATGGTGAAGTCGCGGCGAGAGATGTCGTCGTCGAGGGTGCCGTCTTCAACGATGGGTTTGCGAGAGTCGCGGCGATACGACTCTTTGCGGGCGCCGACAAATTCGAGTTCGAGGCCGGGGGCGGTTACTTGTGCGGTGCCGAAGTTGGGGAAGTAGTTGCAGCGGGCTTTGCGACCGAGGTTTTGAGCTACTTTGCGAGCGAGGTCGATGCCGCTGCCGACGGTGACAAAGTCGATGTCTTTTGAGTGACGTCCTAAGAACAAGTCGCGCACGTAGCCACCGACGACGTAGCATTGCATGCCCAGTTGGTCGGCAGTTTGGCCTACACGTTGGAAGACGTCGGCTGCGAGATGTTGATTGATTTTTGTCAGGTCCATCTATAAGTTGTGTCTGAGATTCAAAGGCTGATTAATTGTTGAGGGGCGTTGGTGAGGCATTCGAGGCCGTCGTGGCGGCTGACGTAGGTGTTTTCGATGCCGACAGCACCTATGCCGGGTATTACGAATTTGGGCTCGATGGCGATGACGTTGCCCTGTTGTATGATGTCGCGGCTACGAGGGGCGATGACCGGTGCTTCGTTGATTTCGATGCCGATGCCGTGGCCGATGAATCCGGCTTTCTGGTGGTGGCCCATGAAATAGTCGGCCAAGCCGGCGTCGTCGGCCATTTTGCGGGCGAGCTCGTAGAGGTCGGAGGCTTTGGTGCCGGGCAGGGCGGCTTTGGCGATGGCGTCGCAAATGTCGATTGAGCATTGGTGGGCGCGGATGGCGGTGTCGGAGATTTGGCCTACAGAGAATGTGCGGGTCATGTCGGTCATGTAGCCGGTGAAGTTGCCGTTGGCGTCGACCATGACGGTCATGCCGTCGGTGATGGCAGTATTGTTGGCTCCGACGGGGAGCGAGGCATCAGCGCCGGCGCCGCCCATGGCGAAGTCGTAGGGGGTAGGGTTGTCGGCGTTGTCGCCGGCGAGGATGTTGGCCATGAAGAGCTCCATGGAGTCGCCACTGATACGAAACTGTCCGAGGCAGCCTTCGAGACGCAGTTGGCGTTCGATTTCGATTTGGAGTTGTATGTCGGTCATGCCTTGGCGGTAGAGGTCGGGGATGAGACGATATACTTTTTCGTGGTGTTGTCCGGAGATGCGTAGCTGCTCTATCTCGTAGGGGGTTTTTACGGCGCGAGTTTGGCGCAGCACGGCCGACAGGTCGGCGATTTCTTTGCCTGAGAAGATGGCGGCGAGGCGGTTGTAGTCGTTGACAGAGAGAGTCGACATTTCCAAGCCAACGCGTTGGGCTGCTGATTGGGCGACGGCTGAGGCCATTTCTTCGGGTTTGCGCACGAGGCTCATGTTGTCGCCCGATAGGTGGTTGGGACGCTTTACGTAGCAATGAAACGAAGCGTCGGCGCCGACCAAAATCCAACCGCTGAAAACGCGGCCCGTCAAATAATATTTATTGGCGTTGTCGCTGATGAGCGCCAGGTCGAGGCCGGCTTGTTGCATGCCGGCAGCGAGGCGCGAAAGTCGCGTTTGCAATTCGTCGTTGGGTAGCAGTATGATATGTTCCATAGGTTTGATAAGATGCGTTGGCTTTTGATGTGTGTGGTTGAGGTTTATTCTTTAAAGGCGATGCCTACTTGCTCGATGTCGGTGAGGCGGTCGACGCGCATGATATGGCGCACTTTGATGGTGACGGGCCTTCGCAGGCGTATCCGGCTGAAGAGTGTGTCGGTGTTTTGGAAGTCGGTGCCGATGCCACGGCCTTGCCAGCGGCCGAGCTCGTCGGCGAGGACAACGTTGATTGTGTCGACGCGTGTGGCGAGCGAGTCGGTGGTGGTGACTTCGAGCCAGAGGTTGCTATAGATATATTCGTTGGTGTGTCGGAGCGATAGGGTGAGACATCCGTCAGCGATGGGGGTGGACAATTCGGGCGAGAATGTGAGTGTGTCGCCGTAGGCCCATCCATCGCTGTCGATGAATTGATATTGAGAACTTTCGTTGTGGCGGCTTTGACAAGATGTCGCCATCATGAGCGCTGCCGCCACTAAGGCCAAAAGTTTATTCATTGTTGGTCGGATTGTCGTTTTGAGGTTTTTGAGGTTGGCGCGGGCCCTTTGGACGGTTGCGGCGGTTGTTGCGCGGTTGCTGAGAGGGCTGGCTGTCGTCGGTTTTTTGCTCGGCGGGTTTGGCGTCGGCTTTGGGCTGACGATTCTGACGCGGTTGTTGAGGTTTGGCCGGCTGAACTGAGTCGGTAGCGGGCTCGTCGGTAGCTGCTTCTTTGATGGCTTTGTCGGCCGAGCCTTTCTTCTTTTTCTTGCGTTTCTTTTTGTCGAAACGGTTGAGCGCGTCGGCGTCGAGGATGTCGTTGTATTTTTGCTCCTTTGATTGCTCTTTGCCGTCGGGCAGTAGCTGCATCGGCTTTTCGCCACGTTTGTTCATGGCGATGATTTCAAAGGCGCGGTCGGCGTCGATTGTCACCAAGTTGGCGGCAATGGCTTTGTCGGTAGAGTAGGTGATTTCGCGCTTGAAGATGTCAGACTTGAAGTGGTAGTATGTTGCGTCGGCGGTTTCGAGACGAGTTTCGCGAGGGGGCATGCTCTTGACGCTTTCGACGTAGGCGTCGACCTCGAAGTTGAGGCAGCACTTGAGCTTGGCGCATTGTCCGGCGAGCTTCTGTGGATTGAGCGAGATGTCTTGATAGCGTGCGGCGCTGGTGGCTACCGACACGAAGTTGGTCATCCAGCTTGAGCAGCACAATGGGCGACCGCAGGGGCCGATACCGCCGATGCGTCCGGCTTCTTGTCGGGCTCCGATTTGCTTCATCTCGATGCGCACTTTGAAGGCGTCGGCCAGCACTTTGATGAGTTGGCGGAAGTCGACGCGTTCGTCGGCGATGTAGTAGAAGATGGCTTTGTTGCCGTCGCCTTGATATTCGACGTCGCCGATTTTCATGTTGAGGTTGAGGCTTTCGGCAATTTTGCGAGAGCGAATCATGGTGTCGTTTTCGCGCGATTTAGCCTCTTCAAATTTTTCCATATCGGCCGGCCGAGCTTTGCGGAATACGCGTTTGATGTCGTTTTCGCTTTTGATTTTGGCGCGTTTCATGCGCAGCTCTACCAGGGCGCCGGTGAGCGACACTTGTCCGATGTCGTGGCCGGGAGTGGCTTCCACGGCTACCCAATCTCCAATTTCCAAGGGCAGGTCGAGTGAGTTTTTATAATAGCCTTTACGGGTGTTTTTAAACTGCACTTCGACATATTGCGAGTCGGCAAATCCGCCCGGGATGTCTTGGAGATAGTTGTAGCAGTTGAGCTTGCCGCGAGGACAACCCTTGCGGCAGCAGCCTTTGTTGTTTTGATCTTCTGCCATTTCGACAACGATTATTTAGCGAAGCTGACGGCGCGGGTTTCGCGAATGACGGTGATTTTCACTTGGCCGGGATAGGTCATCTCGTCTTGGATGCGCTTAGCTATTTCGTTGGAAAGTTGTTCGGTTTCGACGTCGTCGATCTTATCGGCGCCGACGATTACGCGGAGCTCGCGACCGGCTTGGATAGCGTAGGTTTTGATGACGCCGGGGTAGGAGAGGGCGAGTTGCTCGAGGTCGTTGAGACGTTTGATGTAGGCTTCGACGATTTCGCGGCGAGCGCCGGGACGTGCGCCTGAGATGGCGTCGCAGACTTGAACGATGGGGGCCAGGAGTGTGGTTTGCTCAACTTCGTCGTGGTGGGCGCCGATGGCGTTGCAGATTTCGGGCTTCTCTTTGTATTTTTCGGCGAGTTTCATGCCGAGCAGAGCGTGTGGCAATTCGGGCTCTTCGTCGGGCACTTTGCCTATATCGTGGAGCAAGCCGGCGC
>CAZBBL010000107.1:0-7190 GCA_964490275.1 uncultured Barnesiella sp. | reverse complement strand
AATATAACCAGTTGCTTAAGATATAAAAATCTAAATATTATCAATAGCTCAACTCCTCTTTAAGAGGCTTTTACCGCCTATACCGAGGGGATTTCCATCACTTTTGCCTCAAACGAATCGCCATCTATTGAACGCTTTTTAAGCTTTGAGCGATATGTGTAAATCGTTGTTATCGAACAACGCAAAAACTCGGCTATCTTGGTGCTGTCAGTGATACCCAATCTCACCAACGCCAATATGCGCAGCTCGGTATTGAGCTTCTCGCCATACTTCAGCGATATCGCATCGTCCTCAGGCAACAGCGCGTTGACCGACGAAACAAAGTTGGGGAAGATACTCAAAAACGCCGTGTCGAAGCCGGTATAGAAATCCGAAATCGTCTCGTTGATTACCTTCATCGACTTCAGAGCTCGGTGTAGTTCATCAGTCTTGCCGGCAACAGCCAACTGATATAGATTCTTGCGATATTGCTCGAGCATCGACAGATACTTAGAGCATAGCGACAAGAATCGCCCGAGATACTCCTCCTTGATTGAGTTTGACTCCGACAACTCCCGATTGGCCTTTTGGAAAGCCACATTCGTCGCCGTCAGCTCGGCATTGACCTGCTGCAATTGGTCCTTAGCCTGCGACAGTCCGCGATGGCTATGTTTCACCTTGCGCAGCTGGCGGATACTGAAAGCCGAAGCAAACACAAAGCCTACAGCCAACACACCGGCTATTATCAGCAATATCGTCAACTCATGGCGCTGTCTCACCTCGGCAGCCTGAAACGTTTCAGTCATGATAGGCAACATCAGCGCCGACTGATTCTTGCGCATACGTGCCGAGAAATAGTTTGCATCGGCAACACTCTTGCGTATATAGCGATTGGCACGGTCGTAGTCGCCGTTGGCAAACACTATCTCCGACAGTGCCCTCAACGCCATATTTTCCTTTACAACGCCCTCAATATCCGAAATCGCAGCATTCGCGTAGTAGAGTATCTCATTGTCGTGGTCGCCGAGACAGCGATAGCCGTATGCCAAAATCGAACTGAGCACGGCATATTCCCTCGTACCTATCTTATAATTATCGAGGTAGGGGCGGAGGTAACGCGTACCCTCTTCAAACTTTTCATCATTGAGCAATAGGCTGCTGCGATTCAGCACATACTCATATGAGTTTTCATCCGACACGGCCAGCACCGAGTCTTTATATTGTTTGGTCAACGCCTTGTAATGGTCGAGATACTCCCCTCCCCCCTCATATTCCATCATAAACTGATAGAGGTCAGAGATACACATATAGTATTGTCGTAGCAAGTCGCGACGCAGCCCCTTAGTGTTGACCGTCGGCAACAACTCAAGCGCCTCGTGAAACAATCCCGCCTTGGCAAACACTAAAGCCTTCGATATTACCGACTCGGCATATAAATCATCGCGATTCATCTCCTTGGCCAACTCTACGTTGGCGCTGATGTAGTGCAAAGCCGAGTCACATACCAACGACTCATATTGCCTGAACAGCTCGCGGTTATATTCATATTGAGTCATCTTGTCAGAACTGCTGAGCGCCGGGCGAGCTTTCAGTCGTTCGATATTTGCAAGCTTATCACGTTGGTAAGCGTCAGATTTGGAGATTGCATCATCCACTCGGCGCAAAATCTGTTCTTGAGTCGAAGCGGCATAAACAGGTATTGTCGACGCTACAAACAGCGCCGACAATACTGATATTAATAATCTATTTAGTCTTTGCAATTGGTTTATTTAAGGTATAGGGCTTAGTTAAGGATAAATATTGAATTGGAATTGAAATTGGAATTATTCTAATGTCATTTCGTCAAAGCCTTCCATATCAAACTCGTCGTCGTTGTACGAATCAGAGCCATAGAAGTCTTCGTCGATATCGTCGATTGATGCAGCCTTAATATCGTTTTTGGCCTCAAACTCATCAAAATCGACATTCTGTGCCGGTGGGTTGCCCTTTGAGAGCGTACACAACGGGTCTTTCAGCTTTTTGCCGGTGATAATCTCTTTCATCTCGATGAAGAGCGAGCGGTCGGTAAGATAGTCGAAAGTAAACATCAATCGTTGACCTTCGTCCTCAATATAGTCGCTCAAGATTGTCTCTTCCATCAGATAGACATCCTGGTCTGAGTCTGACCCCATATCTTCCATCGTTATCTCCTTGGTCTTTTCCCAATTAGATTCACATAGGAAGAATGAACACATTTGGTTCTTATCAAAATTGACGCTATCGCAGATTGCATTCTTCAGATCAAGAAACGTTGCGTCGGCATCAATCTGGATTTCTCTTTTGAAGTTGTCCACTTCGTCTGAAACAACACGGAAGTTATAAATCATAAGTATGGTAAATTATGCTTACAGTTGACGGCGACCGACCCTCGCTTATGCTCGAGCCAAGTCTACACTGCGAATATAGCAATTTTATATCTTTACTCGTGCAATTTATGCATGAAAAAATATCTATTAACTAAAAAAAACAACAGACGCCTGTCGGCAACCGCCGACAAGCATCTGTAAATCTTTGCCTTAGCTAAGAATCTACTTATTTCAAAGATTCTTCATTGATTGGCAATTGACGACGGAACACCTCTTTGAACGAGATGAGCGACTCCGTGCGCGACAGTCCGAGATTTTGCAATTTCTCATGAATGAGATGGAGCAAATGATCGTTGTTGCGTGCAAACAGTTTGACAAAAATGTCATACTGACCTGTTGTAAAGTGGCATTCTACCACCTCAGGTATCTTCTTCAACTCTTCTACAACACTGTCGAATGTTGAAGGATCTTTGAGGAAGAATCCCATGTATGCACATGTTTCATAGCCAATTGATGCGGGTTCTATCAAAGTTTCAGAGCCTTTGATTACTCCCATAGCTTGCAGCTTGCCGATACGCTGATGAATGGCAGCGCCTGAGACATTACATTCGCGAGCTATTTCAAGAAACGGTTTACGTGCATTGCCAGAAAGCATTTGAAGGATTTTTACGTCTAAGGAATCAAGTTGGGGACGTGCCATAATTTCAAATATATAAATGTTAGTTTTACAATTCTCTGTTGCAATCTTGTATTGCATTTCAACTTGCAAATATATCAAATTTCAATTTAGTTATCAAGCTATTTTTACAATATTTAATGAAAAATTTCACCCTTACGACGTATATTGAGTGCATAACTTGCAATCAAAAACTTCATTTTCCTCTGATTACGTGCGTTTTAAACCAAATATACCAATTATTCATATCAGTTTTAACATTTACCGATACCAACGACCACATTTTTTTGCTATCTTTGCCCTTATGAAACGTGCAATATCGCATCCTATTATCTATACCACGCTGTCGATTTTTCTCCTGCTATCGGCCGCCTGCGCTCCGTCACATTCTAAAGGCGCTCGTCCTATCATAGCCGTAAGCATCCCGCCCTTCGCCTCGTTGGTCAACGAAATAGCCGGCGACTCGGTCGATATTGTCACCCTCCTCCAATCTCAAGCCAACCCCGAAGCCTTCGAGCCTACGGTGTCAGACATGAAACAAGTCTACAACGCCGACCTCTACCTCTCTACCGGCTACCTCCCCTTCGAGCAATCGCTTTTGAGCCGCATTAGCGCCAACTCCGGCATAAAAATAGTCGATGCCTCGACCGGCATCAGCCCCATATACGGCACCCACAGCCACAGCGAAACCGCCGACGACGCCGACGCCGACCCGCATACCTGGACATCCATCTCAAGCCTCCGCATCTACGCCGACAACATCTGCAATGCCTTGGCCGACATCGACCCCAACAATGCCCAATACTACAAAGCCAACCTACGCCAACTCAAAGCCCGCTTCGACTCTCTCGACAATAGCTACAAGCAAGCTTTAGCCCCATATAGCGGAGCCGCTTTCCTGGTGTGGCATCCGTCGCTATCCTACTTCGCCCGCGACTACGGCCTCAAGCAAATAGCCATCGGCCTCGAAAACAAAGAAGCCTCGGCTCTCGACATGAAGCAGATGATACTGACGGCCGACAACGCCGACATCCGCGCATTTTTCATCCAAGCCAACTTCGACTCTCGACAAGCCGAAAACATAAGTCGCCAAGTTGCGATACCCGCTACAACAATCAACCCTCTCGACAGCGATTGGGAACAACAATTCACCACCATCGTCAATGCTATTACCCATTAATCCGATAATAGAGCTTTCAGGCATCAACATGCGCCGCGACAACAAGCGCATCCTCACCGACGTCAACCTCACGGTCAACGACGGCGACTTCTTAGCCGTTACCGGACCCAACGGCGGTGGCAAAACCACATTGCTGCGCATCATCCTTAAGCTCCTACGACCCACATCCGGCACGGTGAAATATTTCGCCGAAGGCAAAGCTACCGACCGCTTGGCCATTGGCTACCTGCCTCAAAAAAATATGATCGACTCCAACTTCCCGATTACCGTGCGACAAGTCATAGGTTCGGCCCTGCTTACCGAGCATCTCAGTCGCCAAGAGAGCGACCAACGTATAGCCAAAGTCATAGCCGACATGGAGCTTCAAGGCTATGCCGACTCCCCTATCGGCAACCTCTCGGGCGGGCAACTGCAACGCGCTCTGTTGGGCCGAGCATTGGTCAGCCGTCCAAGAGTATTAATCCTCGACGAGCCTCTAAGCTACCTCGACAAACGCTCAGAGCATCACATCTACGACATCTTGCAACGCATCAAAGACTCCGCAACTATAATCCTCGTCTCTCACGAAATGTCGCGAATAGCGACAATGGCCAACCGCCACATCATCGTCAACAGATCACTAACCGAATGTTCATCACACCATCACTACTTCTCCCCCTGTTGTCCCGAGACCGACTAACTCCACAATTCTCTCCCATCAAAAAAACTCTACTCCTTATGACACGCTTCTATTTCGCAATTATCGCTGCCCTTATCTCCCTGTCAGCTTTTGCCCCATCGGCCAAGGCCTCACTCATTCGCGACAACCTTATTGCGAGCCTCAGCAAGCTCCAAACCCCGGCCGACAGCATTAAACGCCTCTACGACATCTTCGACCTTTCGACCGTCGACCAACAAATGGAGGTGCTCGAGCAACTCTACGCCACCGCGCGACGTGCCGGCGACGACGAAGCCGCCCTCGGCACCATACGCCTCATGGCCAACTGCAGCATGAAAAGCATCCCGCAACTCGACCACCTGCTATCATTGGCCTACACCTACCCCAAATCAGACGACCGCGAAGAGACCATCGTCTTTCTAAAGCTTTGCAAAGTGAAATCAATAGCCCACTACGGCACCTATCACGACCGCATCAAGCTCATTACCGGAGCCATCCAAGAAGCCAAAGAAAACGAAAACAACGACATTTATTCCACCCTCGAAAACGTCGCCTCTATCTGCATCCTCATCGGCAACAACGCCCGTGGCCCGCTCTACGACATCTATTTCGAACGCTCGGCCGAACTTATCGACAGCATCAACTCCCCGAGCCACGCCCTTCGCAATATGTTCTACGCACAGATGGTTATCACCTACGACAACCTCAATGAACATCAAAAAACCATCGACGCCGCTCGTCGACTCCTCGATTTCACCCATCAACTCGAGCAAGAACACCATCAAAAAGGACGCATCTACCGCAACTTCAACACCGTCAACTATCTCACCTACCGCCGTATGCTCGGCCATAGCGAAGCGCTCACTCCTGCCGAAGTAGAAGACATCTACGCAAATATCAAACAATTGGCGAGCGTCAGCCCAGACGTCAAAGAAGACTTCGAAGACAAACCTATCGCCACAGCCTACTATCATATGGCCCGCGGCGAATACAACACCGCTCTCCCCTACCTGCTCAAAGCCTACAAAAACAACACCGATCGCCTGCTCAAAGCCAAACTCCTGAGATGCATCATCAAAACAACACAAAAAACCGGCGACACAGCTACCTTGGCCGAATATGCCGTCAAATACATCGACGAGCTCGAGAATAAGCTGATGACACAAGAGACTCAAGAATATCGCGAATTTGAAGTGCTCTACGACGTCAGCAACCTCCGCCGTATCAACTCCGACCTTGTTTCAGACAAAAACAACGCCGAAATCGAAGCCCACAAAAGCACTCTGCGCATCATCATCGTCGGCGCAATTCTGATGCTCGGCCTGATTATAATCCTCTTCATACTCCTGCGCCGCTATCGCAAACAGTCGGCTTCGCTCGCTATCTCAAACCACGACCTTACGCAAGAACGCGCCATGCTGCTCAAGACACGCGACGAACTTATCGCCGCTCGCGACCAAGCTCGCAAAGCCGAACGCTCCAAAACCGACTTCATCAACAACATTAGCCACGAGGTGACAATGCCTCTCGACGCCATTGTCGAATATTCTCAACTTCTGGTTGACTGCACCGAGAGCGAAAATCGCAAATACCTCGCCCGCTACGCCGACGTCATCAAGCTTAGCACCGACCTACTCCGCACCCTCGTCAACGACGTGCTCGACATCGGCATTCTTGAAAACACCGACTTTTCAATCAAAACAGCGCCGGCCTCGCTCCAAGATATCTGCAGCGTCGCTATCGAAGCCATCCGACCTCGCATCAAGCCCGGTGTCAAGCTCAATTTCACCAACGTCACCGACGAACTTATCACGACCGACGCACGTCGCGTAGAGCAAGTGCTTATCAACATGCTGAGCAACGCCGCTAAGTTTACAAACCAAGGCTCAATCACCTTCGAATGTAAAATCAAACGCTCTCAAAACTCCGTCAGCTTTATCGTTACCGACACCGGCATTGGCATCCCCAAAGGCAAGGAACTCGTAATCTTCGACCGATTCGAAAAACTCGACCCACATTCTCAGGGCAGCGGACTCGGCCTCTCTATATGTGCATTAATAGCACGACTGCTCAACGGCAAAATCTACGCCGAACCCAACCGCAAAGTAGGTGCAAGATTTATCTTCACTATTCCATTGCAACAATAATCAATTAAATGTCTATCACGCTTACATTCCCAACCAATCTTCCGTTTCTGCAAAATGTTTACAATCAGTCGTTCCCTATTGCCGAGCAACGCCCTTGGCAACAAATCGTTTCGCCCTCAAGCCTAAGTGGTCCAAATCTAAAGCAAATCAACTTCTACGGCCAACCAATCGGACTAATTACGACATGGCAATTTGATGAATTTAC
>CAZBBL010000106.1:0-7200 GCA_964490275.1 uncultured Barnesiella sp. | reverse complement strand
TTTGTTTAGCGGTTTTGCCCGGTGCAAACAGCAGTACGCCGGTGTCGGTGCCAAGACTCCAGTTGTTGTGCTTACCCGAACCGTTGATACCTGCAAACGGTTTCTCGTGGAGCAGTACGCGGAAGTTGTGGCGACGAGCCACCTCAGCTATGAGCGACATCAACAGTAGGTTGTGGTCGTTGGCGAGGTTTGTCTCTTCGAAGATTGGAGCAAGCTCAAATTGGTTTGGGGCAACTTCGTTGTGGCGAGTTTTGGCCGGGATGCCAAGTTTGTGGCATTCGATTTCGAGGTCGAGCATGAAAGCTTCAACGCGCGAAGGTATTGCGCCGAAATAGTGGTCTTCGAGCTGCTGGTTTTTTGCGCTCTCGTGGCCCATCAATGTGCGACCGGTCATCACTAAGTCGGGACGGCAGTTGTAGAGGGCTTCGTCAACGAGGAAGTATTCTTGTTCCCAACCAAGGTATGAGATGACGTGGTTGACATTTGAGTCGAAGAATTTTGCTACGGCTGTGCCGGCTTTGTCGACGGCATTAAGGGCGCGAAGCAGAGGTGTTTTGTAGTCGAGTGATTCACCTGTGTATGAGATGAAGATGGTCGGGATACAAAGTGTTTTGTCGAGGATGAAAGCCGGAGATGAAATGTCCCATGCTGAGTAGCCGCGAGCTTCAAAAGTGTTGCGAATACCGCCGTTGGGGAAGCTCGATGCGTCGGGTTCTTGCTGTACGAGCAATTTGCCGGTAAATTCTTCGACAACTCCACCCTTTCCATCGTGCTCAATAAAAGCATCGTGCTTTTCTGCTGTACCGTCGGTCAGAGGGTGAAACCAGTGGGTGTAGTGGCGAGCGCCATTGTCGATAGCCCAGCGTTTCATGCCACGAGCTACATCGTCGGCTACTTCGCGAGAAAGCGGTTCCTTGTTGTCGATGGCGTTAACCAATGCGTCGTAGGTCTTCTTGGGAAGATACTCAAACATTTTTTGGCGGTTGAAGACATATTTGCCATAATAATCTTCAGGACGCTCTGTAGGAATTTCGACCGGAATGGCTTTGCGGTCAAATGCTTCTTCTACTACTTTAAATCTCAGCTTTGACATAACAATAATTTATGTAATTGGTGAAAAATGAAATCAGTATTTTAAGTTTTTGAGTTTTTCGACTGCTTTGAGCGTGTTTTCTCTTGAAGAGAAGGCTGTCAGTCGAATGTAGCCTTCACCGGCGAGGCCAAATCCGACGCCCGGGGTGCAAGCAATGTGGCATTTGTCGAGCAATACGCCGAAAAATTGCCATGAATCGTATCCTTCAGGTGTTTTTACCCAAATGTATGGAGCGTTGACTCCGCCAAATACTTTCAAGCCACAGGCCGATAAGCCTTCGCGCAGTAGGCGTGCATTTTCGAGATAGAAGGCAATCGTCTCTTCTACTTGGCGACGACCTTCAGCACTGTAGATGGCTTCGGCTGCGCGTTGCGATACGTATGAGGCGCCGTTGAATTTGGTGCATTGACGGCGGTTCCACAGCTGATTGAGCTCTACTTTGTTGCCGTCGCTGTTCTCCCCTTTCAAAGCTTTGGGGACAACCGTATAGGCGCATCTGACGCCTGTAAATCCGGCTGTTTTTGAGAAGCTGCGAAACTCTACGGCAACCTCTTCGGCTCCGGGTATTTCGTAAATGCTATGAGGCACGTCGTCGTCGGTGATAAAGGCTTCATAGGCTGAGTCAAACAATATCAAAGAGCCATTTGCACGAGCATAATCTACCCAAACTTTCAGCTGAGCACGTGTGAGCGTCGTGCCGGTAGGATTGTTGGGGTAGCAAAGATATATCATGTCGACATGGCTTTCGGGTAATGATGGTATGAAGCCATTTTCTGAATTACAAGGTAAGAGCACTACTTTGTCCCATGCTCCGGTAGCGCTTTTGTTGCCTGCGCGGCCGGCCATGACGTTGGTGTCGAGATAGACGGGATAAACAGGGTCGCTGAGCGCTACGGTGTTGTTTGGCGAAAGAATATCGCCAAAATTGCCGGTGTCGCTCTTGGCGCCATCTGATATGAAGATTTCGTCGGCAGAGATGTTGATGCCGCGACGTTGGTAGTCGTATTGTGCTATTTTGTCGCGCAGAAATGCGTATCCTTGTTCTGGACCGTATCCTCTAAAGGTTTTGCTATCGCGTTGCTCTTCTACAGCTTTTTGCATTGCTTCAATAACAGCGTCGCAAAGCGGACGAGTGACGTCGCCGATGCCCATACGGATAATTTCCGTTTCGGGGTGCTCTGCCAAATAAGCATTGATGCGTCGAGCTACCTCTGAAAATAAGTAGCTTTGGCTAAGCTTGCAGAAGTTGTCGTTTACTTTAAACATTGTGCGTTTTTAATATTTGTAGTTTTAGTTATTTGCGTTTATATATACCTGTGAAGACTTCCTCGGCGGGACCGGTCATCATTATGTGGCCTGTCGATTTGTCGAGAGCAATTTGCAATGCTCCGCCACGGAGGTTGACGGTGACGTTGTCGCCTGTGCGATTTGTTGTCATTGAGGCTACAGCGACTGCGCATGCTCCGGTGCCACAAGCCATTGTCTCTCCGCTACCGCGCTCCCATACTCGCATGGCAACTTCGTTATCGCTGATTTTTTTGACAAACTCGATGTTGGCTCTATCGGGCCACATAGGGTGAATTTCCAATTCGCGCCCTATTTTTTCCAAGGGCAGGTTGTCGATGTCGTCAACGAATATTACGCCGTGAGGGTTGCCCATTGAAACGGCTGTCAGTTTGAGTATGCCCATCGAGGTCTTAACGTCGGCCTCTATCATTTGTTGACCGGCGTAAGATACGGGGATTTCGTCGCATTGCAGCGATGGTGCGCCCATGTCTACGGTTACCTGCTCGACAGTGTCAGAGTCTTTGTTGACCTTCAAAATTAAACGCTTAACGCCCGAGTTGGTCTCGAGCGTTATATCAGTTTTATCTGTAAGTTTATGGTCGTAAACATATTTGCCGACACATCTGCTACCGTTGCCGCACATTTTTGCTTCAGAGCCGTCGGCGTTAAATATTCTCATTTTGAAGTCGGCTATCTCTGACGGTAGTATCAAAATTATTCCGTCTGAACCGATAGCAGTGTGCCGAGGACTCATTTCGATAGATAGCGCTTCGGGGTTGTCAATGCTGTGTTCCATACAACTAATGTATATATAGTCATTGCCCAAACCGTGCATCTTTGTGAAATGTATTTCTTTCATAAAGCTATTTTGTCGTTTTATTGCTGCAAAGATAAGCAATTTGCGATAAATCTGCAATGTTTTGTGAAAAAAATAACATTTTTATCTAAATTTTTTGGAAAAACGTTGATTTGGCAATACCCTATAATAACATCTGTTTTTTGCCTGATTTGCTTAAAAGTTGCTATTATCGTCGTAGTTTGATATTACAATCCGTTTTTTATTGCTACTTTTGTACTTGCTCACCAATATGAATTAATCAACTAATATCATACTAAACAAATCATTATTGACATGAAACAACGTTCATTACTTGGCATAATGGCGCTTGCAGCCATCGCTATGCCTTCGTTGGCTAAGGATCGTATGACTCACAATCCCGACTACACCAACACTGATGCTATTCTTCACGTATGGAGCTGGAATTTCCCTACCATTGCTGAAAATATGCAGAAAATTGCTGAGGCCGGGTTTACAATGATTCAGACGTCGCCGGTTCAACACTGCTATAATCCAGAGGGAGGTTCAAAGAAAATCTTTGACCCCAATGTCACTGAAGGTAATTGGTATTATTACTACCAACCTACCGATTGGAAGATTGGCAATCAAATTGTTGGCACAAAGGAGCAAATGAAGCAGATGCTCGATTCTGCCGCCAAATACGATATTCGTGTAATTGTCGACGTGCTGCCCAACCATACGGCTTTTGATGTCGACGCTGTTTCTCCCGAATTTTACAAGGCCGTAGGCGGTCGTCAAAAGATGTATCACTCACAAGGCCTTAACGCAGTTCGCGACTACAACGACCGTTACCAATGCACCCTTTGGGGCTCCGGAGCGCTTCCTGATGTGAACACTGAGAACCCCGATTTCCAAAAGTATTATATGCAGTTTGTCAACGAACTCATTAAAATGGGCGTTCGTGGATTTCGTTACGATACCGCCAAGCATATCGGCGTGCATTCCGACCCTGTTGATAGCCTTGCCGGTGTGAAAGAAAATGATTTCTGGGATGTAGCTACCGGTCGCAAAGCTGTGAAAGGTGTGAAATTGGCTATCCCCTATGATGAGCTTTTCGTTTATGGCGAAATTTTGCAAGACCGTAACGTCCCCGAAGCTGAATATGCCGACTATATGGGCCAAACCGCTTCGAGCTATGGCTATATTTTGCGCGAAGCAATTGAAAAAGAGTCGTTGACCGCTAAAGATATGACAAAGTGGTATCACGAGGCCGCTCCCGAATATCTCACTACATGGGTTGAAAGCCACGACACTTATTGCAATGGCAACGAGAGTGCTTCGCTTTCAGATGAGCAAATACGCACCGGTTGGGTATTCCTTACTGCACGTCAAAACGGTGTTCCTTTGTTCTTCAGCCGTCCGATGAACTCTACTCGCCAAAACTATTATGGTGATAACGTGCTCGGTGCTCGTGGTAATGACGAATTTTTCCATCCCGAAGTAGCTGCCGTCAACCATTTCAGACAAGAAATGAATGGACAAAAAGAGGATATTCAAATCTCTGAAAACGGCAAAGTGGCTTTAGTTAATCGTGGTAATAAAGGCGCTGCAATAGCCAACTTCTCTCACCTTGCCAATTATGTCGACCTGCCAACAGGTCTGCCCAATGGCACATACAAAGACAAAGTTTACGGCATTGAGTTTAAGGTAGCCAAAGGTCGCTTGACCGGTATCGCCGCTCCTTGGCGCACATACATTATCGAAAAATAGTCTTAGATTATATCCAACAAAAGAGAGGAGCGCCCGACGGTGCTCCTCTCTTTTGTTGGTATTATGTAATTTGTTTTATTCTACTGTTACCGATTTTGCCAGATTGCGTGGCATATCTACGTTGCATCCTTTCTTGATGGCAATGTGATAAGCCAAAAGCTGAAGCGGTATTGATACGATGATTGGTGACAAGCATTCGGCAACGGCAGGGATTTCAATCAGGTGGTCGGCTATTTGCGAAATCACTTTGTCGTTTTTGGTTACGATAGCGATTACCGCGCCGCCACGAGCTTTCACCTGCTGGATGTTTGACACGATTTTTTCGTGCATTTCATCGTTTGGTGCAATCACTACGGTTGGCAATTCGTGGTCAATCAGAGCTATTGGGCCATGCTTCATCTCGGCAGCCGGATAGCCTTCGGCATGGATATAGCTTATCTCTTTAAGTTTGAGTGCACCTTCGAGTGCGCTTGGGTAGTTGTAGCCACGTCCGAGGTATAGGAAGTTGTGGACATAGGTATATGTGCTCGACAGACGTTCGATATAGTCGTTGAGGGCGAGTGTTTCTTTAATAAGTTTGGGCAGGCTCTTTATGGCTGCGGATACTTGTTTTACAGTGGCAGCTTCGACGGTGTTGCGCATTTGGCCGATAGCTAATGCAAGCATTGCCAATACAGTCACTTGGCCGGTAAATGCTTTTGTCGAAGCTACACCGATTTCAGGGCCTACGTGGATGTATGTACCTGAATCGGTGGCGCGGGCTATCGATGAGCCAACTACGTTGCAGACGCCATAGACAAATGCTTTGCGTTCTTTGGCAAGTTTTATGGCTGCCAATGTGTCGGCCGTTTCGCCCGATTGAGAGATAGCGATGACGATATCTTTGTCGTCGATTATCGGATTGGAGTAGCGAAATTCGCTTGCATATTCGACCTCGGCCGGTATGCGGGCAATTTCTTGAATCAAGCGTTTGCCAATCAATGCGGCGTGCCACGATGTGCCACAAGCTACAAAGATTATGCGGCGAGCGTTCATGAAAATCTCCTTATTGTCCATTACGCCCGATAGCTGCACACGGTCGTTGACGATGCGTCCGCGGATACAGTCTTGGAGCGTGTTGGGTTGCTCAAATATCTCTTTGAGCATGAAGTGAGGGAATCCACCTTTTTCGAGTTGAGATACCGACATTTTTAATGTTTTGATGTCGATGTCTGAGGGCTCATTGTCGGATGTAATTACTTTTAGGGCCTCCCCTTTCTTGATAATTGCAATTTCGTCGTCGTTGAGGTATACTACTTTGTTGGTGTAGTCGATGATTGGAGTAGCATCAGATGCGATATAGGTTGCATCTTTGGCGATACCGATTACCAATGGCGAACTTTTGCGAGCTGCGATGACGGTGTCGGGAGTATCAACATCAATAACTGCTATAGCATATGCTCCGATGACCTGTGTAAGCGCTTCGCGTACGGCTGCCAACAATGTACATTTATTAGAAGTTTTGATATATTGTATCAATTGTACGAGCACTTCGGTGTCGGTTTCACTTTTAAATTGGCAACCGTGGCGCTCGAGAGCTTTTTTCAGTACGTTGTAGTTTTCGATTGTGCCGTTATGAACCAGAGCTATAGTGCCGTCTTGGCTTACGTGGGGGTGGGCATTTGTGTCGTTGGGTTCGCCGTGAGTAGCCCAACGTGTATGAGCTATACCTACTGAGCCAACTACGTTTTTGTCCTTGCAAAAACGCTCAAGGTCTTCGACTTTACCTTTGGTTTTATAAGTATTAAGATGTCCGTCAGCGCCTATAATGGCAACGCCGGCGCTGTCGTAGCCACGATATTCCAAGCGATGGAGTCCTTTAATCAGAACGGGGAAACTCTCGTCGTTTCCGATATATCCTACGATTCCACACATATAATAATCAAGCAGTTAGTATGTTAGTAATTTTTATAGCAGTGATAAACAATCGCGATATAATGTGAGATGCGATGTTTGGTTGACAAAGTTAGTATATTTATTTGAATAAGGTATAATTTATTGAGACAAAATAGAGAGGGAGCAACGTAGGCCGTTGCTCCCTCCGGGATTATCATAGGGATACCATTTTATTCTTGTTCGAGAATTTCGAGCATCTTGATGGCTGATACGGGGATACGGGTGCCGGGGCCAAAGATGGCAGCGACGCCTGCTTTGTAGAGGAAGTCGTAGTCTTGAGCGGGGATTACACCACCAGCTGTAACCATGATGTCTT
>CAZBBL010000105.1:0-7300 GCA_964490275.1 uncultured Barnesiella sp. | reverse complement strand
TCAGCCGGCATAGAATCAGCGTTCCCGTCGCCGTCCATGGCTTCAGAGGCAAACCACAATTGGCTTCAGAACTATGCCGCCGCGGCGTCTACCTCTCGCTGGGCCAACGCTTCAACGCCCAAGCTGCCGCCGTCATCCCCTTCTCGCAGTTGCTCATCGAAACCGACGACGCCCCAATCGACCAACTCACCACCGTCGCAACCGCCGTCGCCACCGCCCGCAACACCACAGCCGACGCCATCCTCACCCTCGCCCAAACCAACCTCAACCGCTTCCTCCTCAAATAAGCCCACCCCAAATATCGTCGCGAGAGCGACGAGCTTGTAGGTAACCGAGGAGAAAGCGAGCGCAGCGAGCGTCTCCTCGGTAGCAAATGCAAAATCGTTCGAGTGCCGAGAGGTAGTCGCTTGTGTCTTATTCTCGAGCGCCCGTCCACCCATCAACCAACACATCCTCAGTTGACGCAACCAACTCCCCACCAAAAAAATCAAGTGACGAGCGTCTCGCGATGCCCGCCACTTTTGAGAGTTGTGCTTAGAGCTTGTTCCCCAACAAGCTCTTAGAAATATTGTTAATTCCTACTTGTCTTCTTTGATTGCATTGCTGTTTTCAACCTTTTCGAGCACGGCAGCGTCGAGCACAGCCATGGTCGTAAGGTTGATGATGTCGCGCACCGGAGTGTCGACATTGATGAAGTGGACTGGCTTGTTCAGACCCATCTGTATTGGGCCGATAGCCTCGCCTACACCCATCTCCAATATCATGCGATAAGCCGCCGACGCTGCGTTAAGGTTGGGGAATACAAGCGTGTTGACCTTCTTGCCGTTGAGACGCGAGAAGGGGAACGTCTTGTCGCGCAAGTCGCCGTCGAGCGCATAGTTTACTTGCATCTCGCCGTCGATTGCCAAATCGGGGTAGCGCTCTTGCAATTGTGCCACCACGCGGTGCATAGCCCGGCAGTCGGGCGCCTTGGAAGAACCAAAATTGCTGTGCGACACCATAGCGATGACGGGGTCGTGGGCGAAATATTCAACCGAGTTGCGAGCCAAGCGAGCCACATCGGTCAGAGTTTCCTCGTCGGTTGTTTGGTTGATCATTGTGTCGGCGAGGAAGAGCGTGCCACGTTTGGTGTTGAGAATGTGGAGCGTAGCAAAATGTTTGTAGCTCGGACGGATGCCAATCACCTCCTTGGCGATAGTGGCCGGAACCGAGCTGCTCGAGTAGGTGCCTACAATCACAGCGTCGGCCATACGTTCGTTGACCATCATCATACCAAAATAGTTGCGGTCGAACATCTTCTCCAAAGCCTCGGGATAGGTGACGCCGTCGCGTTGACGCTTGTTTACCAAGCTCGTAGCGAAGCGGTGGCGACGAGCCGACTCACGGTCGTGACGCGGGTTGACAATTTCGATGCCCGAAATGTCGATGCCGAGACGGTCGGCACGCTTGGCTATCATCTCCTCGTTGCCCAAAAGTATGGGGAAACAGATGCCTTGGCGACGTGCGCTTACCGCTGCACGTATCATATTGTCGGTATTGCCCTCCGAGAATACCACTCGTTTGGGGTTGGTCTTGGCGGTTTCGGTGAAACGACGCATCAACTTGTTGTCGACGCCCATCAGCGAACGCAATTTGTTGTTGTATTCTTCCCAATCGGTAATCGGACGACGTGCCACACCCGACTCCATCGCGCCGCGAGCTACCGCGGGCGCTACCGTTGTCAGCAATCGTGGGTCGAGAGGCTTGGGCAATATGTAGTCGCGACCAAATTTCAGATTGGTCATGCCATAGGCGGCGTTTACCACCGACGGCACCGACTGCTTGGCCAGGTCGGCGATAGCACGCACGGCCGAGAGCTTCATTGCCTCATTGATTTGTGTCGCGCCCGAGTCGAGTGCGCCACGGAATATGTAGGGGAATCCCAATACGTTGTTAATCTGGTTGGGATAGTCAGAGCGACCGGTAGCAAAAATCAAGTCGGGACGCGCTGCCACGGCTTTGTCGTAGGCTATTTCGGGGTTGGGGTTGGCCAACGCAAAGACAATAGGATTGTCGGCCATCGACTGTACCATCTCTGTTGTCACAACATCTTTCACCGAGAGTCCCAAGAACACGTCGGCGCCTACCATAGCCTCTTCGAGGGTAGTGATATCGCGGTCGGTGGCAAACTCGGCCTTCTGCGGCGAGAGGTTGCCGCGCTTCTTGCTGATGACGCCTTTACTGTCGCACATCACAATGTTTTTGGGATTGACACCCAACGCTACATACAAGCGTGTGCATGAAACAGCCGCAGCACCGGCGCCGTTCACTACCAAGCGTATATCACCGATTTTCTTGCCCTGTATCTCAAGCGCGTTGAGCAATCCGGCAGCCGAGATGATGGCGGTGCCATGCTGGTCGTCGTGCATCACGGGGATGTTGCACTCGGCCTTCAATCGTTGCTCTATCTCGAAACATTCGGGAGCCTTAATATCTTCGAGGTTGATGCCGCCAAAGGTCGGCGCGATAGCCTTCACTATCTGTATGAATTTGTCGGGGTCTTTCTCATCTACTTCGATGTCGAAGCAGTCGATGCCCGCAAAAATCTTAAACAACAGTGCTTTGCCCTCCATCACCGGCTTGCCTGCAAGCGCTCCGATGTCGCCCAAGCCAAGCACAGCCGTGCCATTTGAAATCACAGCCACGAGGTTGCCCTTGTTGGTATATTCATAGGCGTCGGCCGGACTTTGCTCTATCTCCAAACATGGGTAAGCTACGCCCGGCGAATAGGCCAGCGCCAAATCGTTTTGCGACGAATAGGGTTTTGTCGGCACAACTTCCGTCTTGCCGGCACGCGGCAGACGATGATAGTCTAATGCGGCTTCTTTCAACTGTTTTGTCATAATCTTTCTACCTTTTAGAATATAATGTGTGGCTAAATTCGAATCTCAATGCTTGTTTAAAACAAAATGTAAGCTTAATCGTTTTTGCAATCTGAAAGTTTCGAATTTGCTGAAACGTCTTTCTGAAATTGTCAAATCGTAACATATATGACGCTAAATCGTCATTCTTTGAAATGATTTATGCAAAATTACAATAAATTTTTCAACAGACACACGTTTAAACGTAAAAATTTGATAATTTCCATCTTTTCGGCGTTTCAGACCACTATTTATCTGACAAATATCAGTCGTCCATGCTCTACGACGATGCCTTTGTGAGCCTTGTCAACCGGTCGGCCCTGAAGGTCGTAGCGCTGTGTGTAGGCCTCGCGCGCATCGGTCGAAACGTTGCCAACGCCGGTTGTATCATCAAGATGCTCACGGAAATAGCTCATCACATCGTCGCTCCATCCGCTCGGCGTCGCGTGGCCCAACTCGGCGTTGACCGTATAGCTTTTCTCTACGCTCGAGGGCAGGTTGTTGTAAGACGCAAGGTTGGTATGCGGCGGGCAGGTGGTGTCTTGCAAACTGAAATTAAATTTCACCGGACACGTCACCATCGGCGCAAAGTTTTTGGTGTCGAAATAGCTCAATATCTCCATCATATCATCCTCGGCCAAACCTATTTCGGCAGCCGCCGTACGGTAGACGCTGCCGGGCCACGATTGTATTTTGAAGTAGTCGGGGAAGTCGCCCATGGCGGTGCACGCAATGGCTGCAGCTTTGATACGGCCGTCTAAGGCTGCCGTGGTCAACGACAAGGCCGCGCCCTGACTCGCGCCCGTAACGAAGATATTGCTACGGTCTATCGCGCTGCGCGACGCCAAAAAGTCGATGGCCCTCACGGCGTCGAGATAGGCTTGACGATAATAATATGTATTCTCCGAACCAAGGCCGTAGGTGCGCCATTCGCCATAGCTGTTTTCGTAGGGCGCACGATTGTTCAACCCCTGGCCGCGTATCGACACATATAGTTCGGCAAAGTCTTTAATATGGTCACCCGTAGGGCAATATGGCGTGCCGGTGCCCCCATCATATCCCGGATAGTTGACGACCACCGGATAGCAGCCCTCGCCGGTAGGTTCGGCATAGTAGGCTCTGACGATTCCGGCCTCGCCGGCGTTGTTGTTGACGCTCTTCATCTCTACAAAATAGACTTTGCGGGCCGCTGTCGACTTGTCGGTCAGTTCGGTCAAGGTATATTCGGGGTCTACAGCCGCCAACTCGGCCTTCGCATCAGCCCAAAATGCCTCGAAATCGCTCTGCATATCAGGCATCGAGATGATTAGTTCGGGCTCTACAGCGATGCAAAATGTGCGCGCCAATTGGCGATTGACCAACGCTACGCAACGATAAATCCCCGGGGCAAGCTTAAAGTCGACATCTACCGTAGCCGTAGCGCCGGCCCCTATCTCCATCTCTTTGGCATACGTGCCTATCGGCTCATATTGGTCGGTCAAGACAACCACTTCAGCTTCTGCTGTTAATTTGCAATCAGTTGTGTTACAAGCACTTACCTGAATATGGGGGGGGGTAAATTCTGTATATGTCCAACTGTCGGTGACCGCAACCGACGGACTCAGCGCCACCACCTCCGAGGGGTTGTAGATGCGTATCGACGTCACCGTCAAGCCACATCCCGCTATCAGCATGCCGTTGGCTTGTATCTCGCTCAAGGCAGCCTCACTCAGTGCGAAATCGTCGCAGCAGTGGTCGGCCAAGTAGGCACCAAAACCGTCGAGCGCCTTCCATTTCACGCTGCATAGCGACAACCTCGGATTGTAGTTCCAATCGCGATATTCAACATGGAGTATATCACCGACGTTGGCGTCGGCAAAGTTGCCGGCAGGTATCTTATACGACTTTGTCCAGTCGCTTACCAACACGGCCTCGCCACTCCATGCCTCATATCCGGCAGTAAGCTCTTTGGCCGACAAGCCCAATCCGGCAAACAATAATAGCGCGGCGACAAGGGCCGGCCGAAAATGAATTGCAGAGAGCGAATAGTTGATTGATTTTGTGTGTTTAATTCTCATAATATGCTGTTAATTTTGATATGTTAAGATGGTCTATATCATCGGTTTATAAATGCTTTGCCTTTCACCACCACAACCCCTTTATAGCTGTCGCTGACGCGCTGCCCCAGCAGGTTGTAGCGCGCCTTGCCAAGCAACGATGTGTCGTAGTCGCCACGCAGATGGGCGTTGAAAAATTGCAACACGGTGTCGTCCCAATCGCTCGGCGTCGCATGGCCCAACTCGGCGTTGACCGTATAGCTTTTCTCGACACTCGAGGGTAGGTTGTTGTAAGAGGCGAGGTTGGTATGCGGCGGGCAGGTAGTGTCTTGCAAACTAAAGTTGAGCATCAGCGGACAGCCAACCATCGTAGCGAGATTTTTGGTGTCGAAATAGCTCAATATCTCCATCATTTCGCCATCTTCCAACCCTATCTCGGCAGCAGCCGCACGGTAGACGCTGCCGGGCCACGATTGTATTTTGAAGTAGTCGGGGAAGTCGCCCATGGCGGTGCACGCAATGGCTGCAGCTTTGATACGGCCGTCTAAGGCTGCCGTGGTCAACGACAAGGCCGCGCCCTGACTCGCGCCCGTAACGAAGATATTGCTACGGTCTATCGCGCTGCGCGACGCCAAAAAGTCGATGGCCCTCACGGCGTCGAGATAGGCTTGACGATAATAATATGTATTCTCCGAACCAAGGCCGTAGGTGCGCCATTCGCCATAGCTGTTTTCGTAGGGCGCACGATTGTTCAACCCCTGGCCGCGAACGAAGCAATATAGTTCGGCATAGCCGATTAAATCGTCGCCCGACGGGCAAAAAGGCGTGCCGGTGCCCCCATCATACCCCGGATAGTGGATGATGGCCGGGTAGGTCGATTCGCCCACCGGCTCGGCATAGTAGGCTCGTATCGTGGCCGGCACTCCGGTAGAGTCGGCCACGCTTTTCATTTCAACCAGGTAGACCCTGCGTGAAAGCGTCGTTTTATCGGTCAGTTCGGTTAAGGTATATTCCGGCTCGACGGTGGCCAATTCAGCCTTCGCCGCGCTCCAAAATGCCTCGAAATCGCTCTGCATATCGGGTGCCGAAATAATCTGCTCGGGCTCTACTGCGATACAAAATGTGCGCGCCGGCTGTCGCCCCACCATAGCCACACAGCGATAAATGCCCGGCTCGGCGTCAAACTCTACAGCCGCCGTCGCCGTCGACTGCGGAGCAATCGTAATATCTGCTCGGTATGTGTCTACAACCCGATATTGGTCGGTCATTACCAACACTTTAGCCTCCTCTATCAGAGTCTCTGCCGTAGGGTTGTCGGCCGTCAGTGATATCGCTACATGGCCGTCGGTAAAAGTCCAATTATCAGTCACTTCCACCCTCGGCGACAAGTCAATCAGTTCGGTCGGCTTATAAATCTTAATCGAGGTAATCGTCACATCGCGCCCCGTCACCAGCGTACCCCCCGACTGCAACTCGGCCAACGCTGAGGTCGTCAGCGCAAACTCGTCGCTACAGTGGTCGGCGACATAAGCTCCGAAGCCGTCGAGCGCCTTCCAACTCTTGTTGCAAAACGACAGCATCGGCTTGGTGTGCCAATCGCAATATTCTACCCTTACGACGTCGCCCGGCTCGGCTTCGGCAAAAGCTTTGGCCGATATCGTGAAATGGCCCGACCAATCGTCGGGCAACTCATAGCGACCGCTCCACGCCGTTGTCGACGCCGTCGCCACATTATTTATTACTATCGCCAACATCGACATCACCACCACTGCGACCAAGCGCCCGGCTCGGCTAAGCATTGCGAAAGCAGATTTCAACTCTTCCATGGTGATGAATTATAATTTTTGATGAATCAGTTATAGGCTTAAGTGGGCCTTTGAAACGACAAAGATAACAACTTTAATCACAAATCGGCAAAAACTGCACTTACTCAGCCAAAACGTGCATTTAGGTCGATTAACAGCCATTCACATTAGACCGCGCAAACCCCGATTTATTTATGCTTATTTCACTTTATAGGGGCAATATTACGTTTATTTTACAATTTTAAGTGAATTTTTTACTGCAAATAATTTTGCAATTGCAAAACAATGCGTACTTTTACGCGCAATTTTCCAAATACGAACAAAAACATATAACCTAAAATCATAAGAAATGAGTAATGTAAAGAAAGCCGAAGGTAAACTCGGCGTTATGGTGGTCGGCCTCGGCGCTGTATCATCAACATTCATGACAGGTGTGCTTATGACCCGCAAAGGTCTTGCTAAACCCGTAGGTTCAATGACCCAATACGACAAAATCCGTGTAGGTCAAGGTGCAGACAAAAAATACCTCAAATACAACGAGATTGTTCCTATCGCCGAC
>CAZBBL010000104.1:0-7404 GCA_964490275.1 uncultured Barnesiella sp. | reverse complement strand
CGATAGAATTGTCGCTGCGGAGCATGCAAAGGCGGTAGGAGACGGGGTCCCAGGCGAGGTCGATGGCGGAGCAGGGGGAGAATAGCGGTTGGATGCGTTGGCGATTGATGGCTACGAGTTGGTTGTCGAGTAGGGCGACGGTGGGGAAAGAGGGGTTGGTGGTGTTGGAGATGAGTTGGGGCGAATTTAAGCCTCGATAATAGATTTTTTCGTTGGCGATGACTACTCCTTTGGTTGAGACGGTTATCATTGAAATTTCGGCCTCTGAGAAGGCGAGGAAGCGCATATTGGAATGGTTGTAGGAGGCTTTGCCGCGGTCGGCCGGGGTAAGTGAGATGATTTTGGCGTTGGATTGTGGAATGACGCAGTAGGGGTTGGAGGGGTTGTTGAGTGGGGAGATGAGCAGGTGGGCTGGGAGGTTGATGGTGGATGAAGATGCAGCGGGGATGGAGAAAGTGGAGTCGACCGCATCGGGGGTAAACGGAGCGAGCGATGGGTGAAGATAGAAGGCGGCAGAGCCGTCGCGGGTGGGGGTGAGAGGTGCTGAGAAGTGGTAGTGGACATCGCCGACGAGGTAGCTGATGGAGATTTTGACGGCGTCGGGGGCGGGGTAGAAGAGCAGAGGCGCTATGGCGGTAGGGGCGCCGGTAGAGCCTGAGGCGGCAGCGACGAGGCGAGTAGAGTCGTCGGCGAAGGTGACGGCTACGACGGCGGTGAAGGGGTCGGAGCTAACGGAGGCGAAGAATTGTTGTGGCAAGTAGCCTTTGAACAGTGATGCTTGGAGGTTGGCAGCGACGAGGATGTCGGGGCCTATGCAGGCTGTTGCGGCGGTGTAGGAGTGGGGAAGAGAGCAGAGTCGCAGAGCGCGGTCGATGACAGAGGGTTTTGAGGCGAGGAGAGATTGTAGAGTGGCCACTTGTTTTTGGGGAGAGGTGTGAAATTCAGAGGCAGCGTCGATGACCACGGCAGAAGAGATGGCGAAAGGGTTGCGGATAGTTTTGACTACGGAGAAAGCGTCGTCGGGATAGTCGAGCATGCCGGTGACGATGGCGTTGGCGCGAGCGAGGGAGGGCGACATGCCCGAGGAGAGGCCGGGGATGAAGAACGAGACGGCGACAGAGTTGGTAGCGACGGTTGAGATAGAGTTTGGGGCGAGCGAATTGAAGTCGACCGGGCAGAGTGGTTGAGACAGTTCGATAGCCATAGCAGAGACGGCGGAGGGGAATTTGTCGTAGGCATCGAAGCAGGGGACGATGGCGGGGCGGAACACGTTGAGACGGCTTGAGCAGGCGAGGCGTTGTGTGAAATCGTCGGAGAGGGAAGCCGAGATAGGGGTGGAGCCTTGGAAGCCGTCGGAGGCCGATAGGAGCGTGGGGTTGGAGATGTAGAGCGTGTTGCCGTCGGCATCGAGCAAGCGGTAGCGAGCGAGGATAGGTTGGAGTCGGTATCCGGCGGCATTTGCGTCGGCATCGGCGTTGCAATAGGCTTGGAGGAGGTCGGCGGAGAGGGAGCGTTGGTCGGCAGCGATAAGTTGGGTAGAGCGGGTAGAGTAGGAGCCTGAGAGACGGGCTGCCGGGATGGAGATAGGGAGTTGCATTTGCGAGTCGACGCGGAAGGCGAACGGGGGAGCGTCGACATTGTCAACGAGAGAGGGTATGCCCGAGTCGGGGTCGAGGCTGACGCAGAGTCGGCCACTTCGAGAGAGCAGGACGACGGAGAGCGAGTCGGGCGAATAGGCGCCATAGATGGATGCGGGGAGTTGGGCAACGGCAATAGCCTCGGGGTTGTCGGTGTCGAGCATGGCGTAGCGTAGGAAGCCGTCGGAGGCAAATAGGGCGATTTGTCCGGCGACGGGGTGGCAAACGACGATAGTTGGAGCTGAAGAGATAGAGGTTGCGGCTCCGGGCATTGCGGTGGGGACAAAGCGGGCAGAGGCGTTGTCGAGGCAGAGGTTGCGGCAAACGACGGTGGAGCAATTGCCGGCAGAAGAGAGGGGTATTTCGGCCGGAGCGATAGAGATTTGGGATGACAAATTTTTGACCATAAAGAATGAATTTTTGGTGCAAAAATAGGGTCTCAAATGTGGGATGGGCTGACAAAATATCACTTTTGTTGTGGTGACAAGCTCTGAAAATCGGTGTCTTAAATAAAATTATGATAAAAATTAGGTGGCATATAAAGCTAATTACTAATTTTGTAGGCTAAATGGGAACGAATCTGACCATAGACCGAGGAAACACGATGACGAAGCTCGTGGTATGGAACGGCAATCGGCAGTTGATGAATTGCTCGATAGTTAAGGCCACGACAGCGTCGATAATGCGGGCAATATCGTCGTTGGAGATTGACCGAGCGATGATATGCAGCGTTGCGGGCTCTTTTGCTAAGCTTGGCGAGGAGTTGCTTGCGCGAGGCATTGAGCTGAAGGAGCTGAATGCCGAGACGCCGC
This sequence comes from uncultured Barnesiella sp., assembly GCA_964490275.1. GTDB lineage: Bacteria > Bacteroidota > Bacteroidia > Bacteroidales > Muribaculaceae > JAGBWK01. Next base: position 4,955 of record CAZBBL010000104.1, on the reverse strand, counting down.
TGCCGATAGAAATCGACTATGCTACGCCACAGACTCTCGGCACAGACCGTATAGCGGCAGCAGCGGGCGCACGAGCGCTCTATCCCGGGCGCGATATACTGATAGCAGATATCGGCACGGCGGCTACCTACGATTGGCTTACGGCGGACGGCCACTTTGCGGGGGGCAATATAGCGCCCGGCATCGGCATGAGGCTGAAGGCGCTTAATCACTTCACGGCGCGCTTGCCTTTGATACGCAGCAACGGCGATATAAGGGCATGGGGCGACACGACGGAGACGGCGATGCGTTCGGGGGCTATATATGGCGTTGTAGCAGAGATATGCTATTATCGACAGATGCTTTCGAAGGAGGCCGTAGTAGTGTTGACCGGCGGTTGGGGCAGCGACGTAGCGAAGTTGTTGCCGTTTGAGGTGAAGGTAGAAGATTTGTTGGTCAATACCGGATTGAATAGTATAATGGATTATGGCGAGGCCATAGGACAAACAAACATATAATCAAGAAGAAACGATGAAAATCAATAAACCAATCACATTGTTTGCGTCGCTGATGATGGGCGCGATGGCGTTGTGGGGCCAGAACACGAGCCTCTCGCCATATTCACGTTATGGCTACGGCCAGCTCAACGACCGCGCATCGTCGACGCAGCGTGCGATGGGTGGCGTCGGCTATGCGATGAATAACGGACGTCAAATCAACGCAATGAACCCGGCGTCGTATGCCAATATCGATACACTTACGTTTTTGTTTGACATGGGCTTTGAGGCTAAGCAGCTTTGGAGCACAGAGAATGGCGAGAGCGGCAAGAAATTTGGTGGTGGCTTAGACTATATCACGATGCAATTTCCGTTGGCCAAGAATATTGCCGGAAGTGTCGGTTTGATACCGTTTTCGCAGGTAGGCTATTCGTTTGGCGACGAGATAATCAACGGTGAGAACTCACACCAAGGTAGTGGAGGTATCAATGAGCTATATGCGGGTGTCAGCGTAAGGCCGTTTAAAGGCTTTTCGGTAGGTGCCAACGTCAGCTATATGTTTGGTACGCTGCTCAACGATACGTATCTCTACACGACGACGAGCAACACGGCGATGTTTGAGCGTGTGATGCAGGTGCGCGACTATAATTTGAATTTTGGTGTACAATATTCGGTGAATGTAGCGCCGAAGCATAGAGTAGGAGTCGGTGCGGTTTACTCGCCGGCGAAAGACTTCAGGGGCAACACCTATGGAGTGATGTACACAATCAATGCGAGCGAGGAGACCTCGACGCCCGACACAATCGGCTATTCGCGTTTGCGCGGCAATTATTCGATGCCGGCCACGTATGGTGTAGGTTTGAATTATCAATGGAACAATCGCGTGATGGCAGAGGTCGACTTCACGTATCAGCCGTGGAAAAACGCGAAATATAAGGTGCTGGAGGGCTATGATGCCGTGCAGTTTAACAATCGTTGGAAGGCGGCCTTGGGTTTGCAATATACGCCTGATGTGAGAGGCAGCTACCTGCGCCGTATCAGTTATCGTATGGGTGCGTACCTAAATCGCGACTATGTGATGGCCGAGGGCAACAATGTGAAGGATATAGGCGTGACGGTAGGTTTCGGATTGCCGACTCCGGTAAACCGTTGGACTAAAACCGTGGTGAACGTTGGCTTTGAATATCGTCATCGCACATCGTCGCCAGTTAAGTTGGTGACGGAGAACTATTTTCAGGTGACGCTCGGAGTCAACTTCAACGAATTGTGGTTCTGGAAAAACAAGATACAGTAAGAGAGACAGGGGGAGCCGACATAAGTGTTGAGCAAATTTAGGAAACGGTTGTCGATGGTGAGACCGCGCTATGTAGTGATTGGCGCGGCAGTGTTGGCCATAGTCGCATTGATAGTGTTTCACCACAAGGAGGAGACCCCGGGCATAGCGCTTGAGGTAGACCCAGAGACGACGCCGACGATGTTGACACGCCAAGCGGTGTCGATGGTATCAGACTCGGGATATATACGCTATGGCATACAAGCGCCGTTGTGGGCGGTGTATGACCAGGCTAAGGAGCCAAATTGGAAGTTTCCGAAGGGGCTCTATCTTGAGCAATACGACGATACGATGGGCATAGTGGCGACGTTTGAGTGTGACTCGGCAGTCAACAAGACGAGCCAAAAGCTATGGGAATTTATCGGCAACGTAAGGATAAACAATATTTTGGGCGACAAATTCATGTCGCAACAGCTCTATTGGGACCAAGCGCAACACAAGCTCTATAGCGACTCGTTTATCCATATCGAGAAGTCGCAGCGTGTGATAGAGGGCTACGGCTTTGAGTCGAACGAACTAATAACGACCTACACGGTCAACAGACCGACAATGATACTTCCGATAACCGACCTTACGCGCAGCCGCGTAGAGGGTCAGGGCGGGGGAGCCGCCAAGAGCGTAAGCGACAGTCTGCTGTCGCCGTCGGGACGCCGACAGATGCCGCCACGGAGATTGCAACCGTCGGTCGACGAGCCTGCGACAACGACGACCACAACGACTACTACGACTCGACCGGCAGCGGGCACTATGCCCCATCAGACGCAGCCCGAGCGGATGCTCAACAATACGCCCAAGCGCGGGCCGTCGATGCCGTTGCCCGTAAAGCAGATGCAGAACGGCAAGCCCGGCGCGATAAAGGCGCCCAATCGTCCGTCGCTACGAAAGTGATTTGGAATTATCGACCGAACAAAATTGAATCTCTCCATATCGTGCTGAAATGACAACTACTTGGATTGTTATAACATTGATTTCGTTGATGATGTCGGCGTTTTTCTCCGGCATCGAGATAGCATTTATCACCTCAGACCGCGTGCGTACGCAGTTGGACGTCAATCGAGGCGGGCCGGCGGGTAGGGTGATCAATCTGTTTTACAGTAAATCGGAGTTTTTTATCACGACCATATTGGTGGGCAACAACATAATGTTGGTAATCTACGGTATGGGCGCGGCCATCATGTTGGCACCGCTGTTGTCGGGGCTGAGCGAGCCGCTGATATTGCTGTTGCAGACACTGATTTCGACCGGAGTGATATTGCTCGTAGGGGAGTTTCTGCCCAAGACGGTGTTTAGGATAAATCCCAACGCGTGTATCAGAGTGTTTGCGCTGCCGATGATGTTGATATATATCGTGCTCTATCCGATATCGATGTTTACGACGGGATTGTCGCAGCTATTGATGAGGATATGCGGTTTTAAGAGCAACGGGGCGGCAAGCCGACTGCTGTCGGTGGGCGACCTCAACCAATATCTCGAGCGCACGATTGACGACACCGAAGAGCAGCATCGCGAGGTTGAAAACGAGGTGAAGATATTTCACAATGCGCTTGATTTCTCAACGACGCATGTGCGCGACTGTATGACGCCACGCAATGAGATATTTGCCATCGATATCGACCGCACCGACCGCGAGCAGTTGAGCCATTTGTTTACGACCTCGGGGCGCTCAAAGATTATCGTTTATCGCGAAGATATCGACAATATTTTGGGGTATATCCATGTGTCGGAGCTGTTTCATGCCGACGTAGATTGGAAGACGCGCGTAAAAGATGTGATATTTGCGCCCGAGACGCTGTTGGCCAACAAGATGATGCGCAGGCTGCTGGCCGAGAAACGTTCGTTGGCAATCGTTGTCGATGAGTTTGGCGGCACATCGGGTATGGTGACGTTGGAAGACTTGGTCGAAGAGATATTCGGCGACATACAAGACGAGCACGACCATTCGCGCACGATAGCACGGAGATTGCCCGACGGCTCGTATGAGTTTTCGGGCCGCGCCGAAATCGAATATATCAACGAGAACTTCGACTTAGACCTGCCCGAGAGCGACGAATATCAGACGCTGGCGGGCTATATACTCAACGCTACGGGCGAGATACCTCAGCAGGGGGCTATTATCGCTCTTGGCAAGCATCGTTTTGAGATAGTGCGCAGCAGCGACACCCGTTTGGAGCTAATAAATGTGACTACTATCGACGAAACAACTCAGCAAACGACACAATAATCCATAAGAAGATGAAAAAAAGCGGACTATATACACGCACCGGCGATGGCGGACAGACGTCGCTCGTTGGCGGACAACGCGTAGATAAGACATCAGACAGGTTGGAGGCTTACGGCACCGTAGACGAGCTCAATGCCGCCCTGGGAAGCATTATCGTCAACATCAACGATGGAGCTTCGGCTGCGTTTCTGACGTGGCTACAGAGCAGGATGTTTGACCTGGGCAGCTATCTGGCTACCGACGCCGACGACAATGCAGAGCTTGCCGGACAGATGTTTCCCGACATCGACCAAGCCGTAGAGCGGATAGAGCATGAGATTGACCGCATCGACGCAATGTTGCCGCCACTGAAGAGCTTTGTGCTGCCACAAGGAAGCGCTTCGGTTGTTGCGGCCCACGTGGCACGTACGGTTTGTCGGCGCGCCGAGCGAAGAGTGCTGACGCTTGCCAAGAGTGCCACCGTAAGCCCCGAAGCGTTGCGATTGCTCAATCGCATGAGCGACTATCTGTTTGCGTTGGCAAGATTTTGCAACATAAGTGAAAATGTTGATGAAATATTTTGGAATAAAAGTTGTTAGTATATATAAAATATTTAATTTTGCGGAGATTTTTGAGTAACAATCCATAATCTCTCAACCTAACAACAAAATCAAAAAAACTAATATGTACTGGACACTCGAATTAGCATCCAAGCTTGAGGATGCGCCATGGCCCGCAACCAAAGATGAGCTCATCGACTACGCAATGCGATCGGGAGCACCGCTCGAGGTAATCGAGAACCTCCAAGAAATGGAAGACGAAGGCGAAACATACGAATGCATCGAAGATATTTGGCCCGACTACCCCTCGAAAGAAGATTTCTTTTTTGATGAGGAAGAATACTAATAAATCGCGCAGCGATTTTTAGTTTCGCGAGTCGGAGTTT
>CAZBBL010000103.1:0-7591 GCA_964490275.1 uncultured Barnesiella sp. | reverse complement strand
CCTCCCATACCGCCACCGGGGCCACCCATACCACCGCCGGGACCACCCATACCGGGGCCGCCAAAGCCGCCGCCGTTGCTGTCGCGACGTTTCTCTTTATGGTTGCCAAATGTCAGTTCGCAGTCGCCCGGAGTCATTCCTTCGGGCCCTTCGGGTTTAACGCCCTCGGCGGGATTCTCGCCGGGTTTGGGCATGTTGCCCGGTTTGAGAACGCTGTAGCTGAACACGATACGCAGGTCAGCGTTTTCTCTCGGCACCTCTCTATATCCCGCTTTGTCGAGATACGACTTCAGATAGTAGGAGTGTTGAGCAAACTCCAGCGACATCTGTGTCCCCGGGTCGGTTGCCTCCAGATAGTAGGTCTTGGCAGCAGGCTCTGTGCCGTGAGCAACGATTTCGCAAGTGAAATCTTCAGCGCTCGCACCAAAGCCCACCGACGCGCATACTATCGAGGCAAATGTGATAAAACGTTTGATGTTCATTGTGTGAATTTTGTTGTATTAATTAGTTTGCAGTTGCAATTTCGTGCGGCAAGTTATGCATTTAATTGCGATTTTGCAAGTTTTCTACGATTTGACCAATTCTTTAGACAAGTGGTCTAAACTCAAAGCCCCGATAGGTTGTTACTATTTAGTTATGAACACGGCTCTGTACAAACATTCTCTGCCCGCCCTACGCCTCACGTTGCTTTCGCTGATTGTCGCTATCGTCGTTGGTCGCATTTCGGCGCCACGCGCTATGGCTCAAGACCTTATCTCGCCAATCGACTCCCTGCCGACCTTCACGACCGACACCGTTGCTCTGAGCGACACCGTTGCAGTGGCCGAGCATTGCTCTATCTATGCGCTCCCTTATTCAATCCAATTGAGTGTCCCCGACTGGCATCGTATGTGGATCAACACCGCCACGTTGTCGACAGCCTTCGTCGGCACGCTATTGGTGTTGGAATGTCTGCCCGAGGACGCCACATCGTGGAATCGCGCCGAACTGCGCAATCGCCCCTTCTACAAACGTTGGTTTAAAAATGTCTTTAAACGCGGACCTGAGTGGGACCACGATAAATTTTATTTCAACTACCTGCTTCACCCCTATGCCGGAGCAGTCTACTATCTGGGCGCACGCAGTTGTGGCTTCAATCTCATGGAGTCGGTGCTCTACTGCACTTGTATCTCTACCGTAGGATGGGAATTTGGCGTCGAAGCTTGCATGGAACGCCCATCCATACAAGATATCTTCATCACCCCCTTGGTCGGCAGCCTCGTGGGTGAGGGCTTCTATCGTATAAAACGCAATATCGTAGCCAACGACTACTGCCTTTGGGGCTCAAAGGCGCTTGGCCATATCGCCGCCTTCTTGGTCGACCCGCTCAACGAGTTTGTCAGCCTCTTTGCCGGCAACAACGCTTCGGCTACCTGCCCCGACATCCACCTGTCGACGTCGCCTCGGGGCCTGTCGCTCGTCGCTACCTTCTGACCATCAGACGCCACAGCGGCTTGATAGATGTAATCAGCGATATGATACGCGTCTTCAGGCTGCGGGCGATAGCGTGGTCGCGCATCAGCTTCACCGCCATATCGCGTTGCTCGGGCAGTAGCCCGTGGTAGGCTTGCATCAACAGATAGTGGGCTATGTGGCTCATATAGCGGTCGACCCTGCTATCGTGGATATCAAATCGCTCAATCAGGCGCAGACGCAGTAGGGTAGTGCCGTAATAAAAGCGGAAAGTCTTGGCATAATCTTCGGTCGACGAAATCGACGTCTGCCCAACGCTGTAGTGGAGCGCCACATCGGGCACAAAAGCCAAATCTCCGCGATAGAGTAGGGCACAGAGCAGCTGCAAGTCTTCACACGGATAGTCGGCGCTGCGTAGCAATTCGGGTTCTCGATTGTAGATTTCCATCGCCGACGCGCGTCGGTAGATTGCCGTGCTGAGCATTATCGTCGGCGCCGGAGCGTTGGCTGCCGACAGCAGTGAAGCGATGACATCGCGACCATGTTCCAACGCTTGGCGATGAACCATCGCTCCGGTGCGTGAGCGTGGCACGCTTGTAGCGCCGGTCTTAGCGTCAACATAGAGCCAATCGGCATGAACAACTTCCACCTCGGGGTGCTGCTCCATTATTGCCACCTGCTTTGCCAATCGCTCGGGGTCTACCCAATAGTCGTCGCCGGCACAGTCGGCTATATACTTGCCGCGTGCCTCCAACAGACAATCGTAGTAGTTGTCTACCAGCCCCTTATTGCGGGCGTTCACAATGAGCCGGATTGATGGATTTGCCTCGGCATATCTGCGACATATCGCCACCGTGTCGTCGCTCGAACAATCGTCGGCGAGAATTATCTCCACCTCGAAGTCGCAACGCTGCGCCAACACCGACTCGATAGCGCGAGCTATGGTGTCTTGCTGATTGTAGGTTAATAATAGTATGCTTACGGTGGGTGACGTCATGGCAGATTCTTAGTAAAAAAAATTAAGAGGCTGCCAAGTTGTTTTGACAGCCTCTTGTTTGGGTGGGCGCTGAGGGATTCGAACCCCCGACCCTCTGCTTGTAAGGCAGACGCTCTGAACCAGCTGAGCTAAGCGCCCCTTGCGGAATTGCGTTGCAAAGGTACGACAAATTTTTGATTCTCCAAATTTTTCGGCCAAATTTTTCTTTTTTTTCTCTAAAATATTTGCCCGACCACGCCGTTTGCCGTACCTTTGTAGTCGCTTTAGGGCTTGTCGGCAAGCGTGTCGCTACCTCGCCCAAATCTTTTGTATTCCAATAGTTTCACTCTCATTATTCTATCATGGACTTAACTTCACTGACCGCCGTTTCGCCTATCGACGGACGTTATCGCTCAAAAACACAACCGCTCGACAACTATTTCTCGGAGTATGCCCTCATACGCTATCGCGTAAGAGTAGAGGTCGAATATTTCATCGCCCTCTGCGAGATACCTCTGCCTCAGCTGGCTGCCATCCCCTCGACCACGTTCGACCATCTGCGCGACATCTATCGCAACTTCTCTGTCGACCAAGCTGCACGCATCAAAGAGATTGAGAGTGTCACCAACCACGACGTCAAAGCCGTCGAATACTTCCTCAAAGAACAATTCGACCGCCTCGGCCTCGACCCCTACAAAGAGTTTATCCACTTCGGCCTTACCTCCCAAGACATCAACAACACCTCCGTGCCCATGTCAATCAAAGAGGCCATCGCCGACGTCTATCGCCCAATGCTCCTTAACCTCATCGAGCAACTCGAGCAGCGCGCCGACGCCTGGGCCGACATACCCATGCTCGCCAAAACCCACGGCCAACCCGCCTCGCCTACACGCTTAGGCAAAGAAATTCGCGTGTTTAGCTACCGCCTGCGCCAACAACTCAACGCCCTCGACCAAACCCCCATCAGCGGCAAATTTGGTGGCGCTACCGGCAACTTCAACGCCCACCTTACAGCCTATCCCCAAATCAATTGGCAAGACTTCGCAGCACAATTCCTCAGCAACCGCCTCGGCATACAACGCGAGGCCTTCACCACTCAAATCAGCAACTACGACAACCTCGCCGCCCTGTTCGACGCCCTGCGCCGCATCAACACCATCATCCTCGACCTCGACCGCGACATCTGGATGTATATCTCCATGGAATATTTCAAACAGAAAATCAAAGCCGGCGAAGTTGGCTCATCCGCAATGCCCCACAAAGTAAACCCCATCGACTTCGAAAACTCCGAAGGCAACCTCGGCATCGCAAACGCCATACTCCAACACCTCGCCTCGAAGCTCCCCGTCTCGCGCCTGCAACGCGATTTGACCGACTCTACCGTGCTCCGCAACGTCGGTGTGCCCCTCGGCCACATGCTTATCGCCCTGGCAAGCACCCTCAAAGGCATCGACAAACTCATCCTCAACGAAAAAGCCATCAGCGACGACCTCAACTCAATGTGGAACGTCGTAGCCGAAGGCATCCAAACCATCCTCCGTCGCGAAGGCTACCCCAAACCCTACGAAACCCTCAAAGAACTTACACGCGTCAATAGCGTAGTCACCGCCGAAAGTATCGCCGCATTTATCGACACCCTCAACGTCAGCGACGACGTCAAAGCCGAGCTCCATCGCCTCTCGCCCGCAACCTACGTCGGTTACTAAGACTTGATTCATATAGATTATAGCGGCTGCCATACAAAAAAATCTGCATGGTAGCCGCTTTTTTAACTTAAATTGTTTTTGCAGATAAATTCTTATGCATTATATTTGCACGAAATAACGCAACTATTTACAGTTCATTAGGAAACACGTTTATTTTAAATATTTCAACCCAAACCCGCCGAGAGGCAGACTTTGTTACATTAAAAAACACTATGGATACCAACGAGAAAAAACCAAAACGCCCCAGAATTGGAGAAAATCGGGGGATGAATGACAACGCTTCCGCTGCAGACAATCAGCGCTTTGAGAAAGTAGACTACAACCCAGCTCAAAACGCCGACGAAAACAACGCCGACAATCAAACCCAAGAACGCGACTACAACAATCGCTACAACAACGGTGGCTACAACAACGGCTACAACCGTCAAGGTGGCTACAATCGCCAAGGTGGCTACAACCGTCAGGGCGGCTACAACAACGGCGGTTACAACCGTCAAGGTGGTTACAACAACGGTGGCTACAACCGTCAAGGTGGCTACAACAACGGCGGCTACAATCGCCAAGGTGGCTACAACAACGGCGGCTACAACAATCGCCCCTACAACAACTACCAACGCCCCAACCATCAAGAATTTAACGCTGTCGACGCTGATGCTGCTCAAGTAGAAAACAAAGATCAAGCTACTCCGCAAACTACCGAAGGATTCACCCAAAACACCCAGCAGCAAGAAGGTAACAACTACCAACCCCGCCGCTACAACAACTATGGCAACCGTCAGGGTGGCTACAACAATGGTGGCTACAACCGTCAAGGTGGTTACAACAACGGCTACAACAACAATCGCCAAGGCGGCTATAACAACGGTTATGGCAACCGCCAGGGCGGCTACAACAATAACGGCTACAACAACCGTCAAGGTGGCTACAACAACCGTCAAGGCGGCTACAACAATCGCCAAGGCGGCTTCAACAACCGCCAAGGTGGCTTCAACAACCGTCAAGGAGGCTTCAACAACCAGATGCCCCGCCAAGGCAAGAGCTTCACCCCGCGTCCAAAACGCGTCGAATACGAAATGCCCATTCCCGACCCCAACGAGCAAATACGTCTCAACAAATTCATGGCCAACGCAGGCATCTGCTCTCGCCGTGAAGCCGACGAATTTATCAAACAAGGCCTCGTGAAAGTCAACGGCAACGTCGTCACCGAGCTCGGCACCAAAATCTCTCACGCCGACACCGTCGAATACGACGAAAAAGTAGTGACACTCGAAAATAAATGCTACATCCTTCTGAATAAACCCAAGGATTGCGTCACCACCAGCGACGACCCCAACGGCCGCACCACCGTCCTCGACCTCGTCAAAGGCGCTTGCAACGAACGTATCTACCCCGTAGGTCGTCTCGACCGCAACACTACCGGTGTCCTCTTGCTCACCAACGACGGTGACCTCGCTTCTAAACTCACACACCCCAAATACGTAAAGAAAAAAATCTACCACGTATGGTGTGACAAAGACATCGCCGAAGAAGATATGCAACGCATCGCCGACGGCATCGACCTCGACGACGGCCCTATCCACGCCGACGCTATCTCTTACGCCACCGAGAAAGACCGCAACCAAGCCGGTATCGAAATCCACTCAGGCCGCAACCGTATCGTGCGCCGCATCTTCGAATCGCTCGGCTATCACGTCACCAAACTCGACCGCGTCTACTTCGCCGGACTTACCAAAAAGAACCTCCCCAGAGGCCGTTGGCGCTACCTCACACAAGATGAAGTCAACTACCTCAAAATGGGCTCATTCGAATAACCCAATCCTATAATGAAACGTACTAAAATCGTAGATATAACCAACCCCGCCCTCGTAGGCCAACAGGTCAGCGTCAAAGGTTGGGTGCGCACTCGTCGAGGCAACAAACACGTACAGTTTGTCGCCTTAAACGACGGCTCAACTATCAAAAACCTCCAGATTGTGTTCGACATGAGCACATTCACCGACGAGCAACTCAAACCTATCACCACCGGCGCCAGCATCCACGTCGAAGGCCTCTTAGTTGAGTCGATGGGCAAAGGCCAATCAGTCGAAGTGCAAGCCAAAACCCTCGAGGTCTACGGCACTGCAAACCCCGACCAATATCCCCTCCAAAAGAAAGGCCACACCCTTGAGTTTCTCCGCGACATCGCCCACCTGCGCCCCCGCACCAACACCTTCGGCGCAGTGTTGCGCGTACGTAGCGCCCTGGCCTTCGCTATCCACAAATATTTCCAAGAACGTGGCTTCTTCTACCTCAACACCCCGCTGATTACAGCCAGCGACTGTGAAGGCGCCGGCGCCATGTTCCAAGTGACAACACTCAACCTTAACGACCTCCCCAAAACCGACGACGGCAACGTCGACTACTCAGCCGACTTCTTTGGTAAACCCACCGCCCTTACCGTCTCGGGTCAGCTCGAAGGCGAGCTCGGCGCTACAGCCTTAGGTGCAATCTACACCTTCGGCCCGACATTCCGCGCCGAAAACTCCAACACTCCGCGCCACCTGGCCGAGTTCTGGATGATTGAGCCCGAAGTAGCCTTCAACGACATCGTCGACAACATGGACCTCGCCGAAGACTTCATCAAATACTGTATCCGTTACGCCCTCGACACCTGCCGCGACGACATCGAATTCCTCCAGCAGATGTACGATGCCGAACTCATACAGCGCCTCGAAGAAGTCATCGCAAGCGACTTCGTACGCCTCCCTTACACCGAAGGCGTCAAAATCCTCGAAGCATCAGGCAAAAAATTTGAATTCCCCGTCTACTGGGGCGCCGACCTCCAAAGCGAGCACGAACGCTACCTCGTCGAGGAACACTTCAAACGCCCTGTAATCCTCACCGACTACCCCAAAGAAATCAAAGCCTTCTACATGAAGCTCAACGACGACGACAAGACCGTCCGCGCCATGGACGTTCTCTTCCCAAAAATCGGCGAAATCATTGGCGGTAGCGAACGTGAAGAAAGCTACGACAAACTCATGAAACGCATCGAAGAACTCAATATCCCCATGAAAGACATGTGGTGGTATCTCGACACTCGTCGCTTCGGCACCGTGCCCCACTCGGGCTTCGGCCTCGGCTTCGAACGCCTCGTGCTCTTCGTAACCGGCATGACCAACATCCGCGACGTGATCCCCTTCCCGCGCACACCCAACAACGCCGAATTTTAATCACGTCAACCACGATATCCCCTTACGCGAAGCGACTCCTCCCGGAGCCGCTTCGCTGCGTCTTAGCCCGCCCACCTCAACCAAGCTCTCATCCTCAAACGCTTCCACCTCAAAGGCATGCGCCATGTTTGTAGGGGCGAAATTCATTTCGCCCGCCACCCTCAAACTCCTCATCCTCAAACTCCTCATCCTCAAACGCTTCCACCTCAAAGGCATGCGCCATGTTTGTAGGGGCGAAATTCATT
>CAZBBL010000102.1:0-7635 GCA_964490275.1 uncultured Barnesiella sp. | reverse complement strand
TGACGTTTTGTTTGAGGGCTGCGGGATTCATTGCGATGAGCACATCACAACGGTCGCCGGGGGTGTGAACTCCTGAGCCAACGCTCACTTGGAATCCTGAAACGCCGCTGAGCGAACCTTGTGGGGCGCGAATCTCAGCGGGATAGTCGGGAAAAGTAGAGACAGTGTTGCCCAAGCCGGCTGAAACATTTGTGAAGATGTTGCCGGCAAGCTGCATGCCGTCGCCTGAGTCGCCAGAGAAGCGGACTACTACTTTCTCGAGTGTTTTTACACGTGTATTATCCATTATTTAAGAAGTTAATTTGTCGCAAAGTTAAGTCATTTTAATAAATAGCAAAAGATTTATGAATCTTTTTTGCAAAAGTGTTTGAAAACGTAAGAGGCAACCTCAAAATTGAGATTGCCTCTTGAAGATAGGATTTATAAGATTGATGTCTTATTTGATGACGATTTTGCTTACTTTGGAGCCTTGGCGCATGATGTAGTAGCCGGGGGTGGGGTTGTCGACACGCATACCTTGGAGGTTGTAGAAGATAACCTGTTGGTTGTCGTCGCTGACGATAGTGTCGACGCCGGCATATTCGCCGATGAGACCCGATTTGCTGTAGAGACCGTTTTCGACAGCAGTAAGGTCGGAGGTTTGGTCGTCGCTGCTACCCATGCTGAAGATGACGTTTTTGGTGCCTGAAGCTACTTTGTAGCCATAGATTTTGCCTTCGATGAGCGACATTTGGTTGCCGGGCCATGCGGGGGTAACTTTGCCGCCCCAGTAGTAAACGTAGACGTTAGCCCAGTTTGTGTTGGTGTTGTCGAAGTAAACCCAGAAGCCGTCGTCGGTAGTGCTGTCGTCGCCGCTAATGGTGTTGCCCGAGCAATCGTAGGTGGCGCCGTCGACATAGACGAGGTCGCCTGTTTTGTTTTTGTCGGTACCATTATTGAAGATGATGTATTCGGGCATATCTTTGCCTGCGGGCACTTCCCAAATCCAGAGGTCGCCTTCTTGAGTCATCTTATCACCGGGCCATTCGCTTGCAGTGGTGCATCTGCCTGATGATGTCCAAGCCCAGACGTAGGGAGTAGACCATCCGGCGGTGTTTTTGAGGTAGACGTAGCCTGAAGTGGGGGTTTCGCCCTGTTTTTTGCGGGTGAAGGTGACGGTGCCGGTTTTGGTTGTAGTTTCGTTGGAAGCGCTCCAGCTAACGGTGATAGCGGTGTCGTAGTCGTAGGCGTCGCCAAGGGTGAAGGTGGCTGTGCCGTTGACGTTGACTTGAGCGCCGTCGTTGATTTTATACCAAGCAGAGGTGGCGTTTTTGACAGTCATAGTGACGTCGACCGATTCGGTGAAAGATCCGCCGTTGGGGCTGAATGTAGCTGAGGGAACGGGGGTAGTGTTGACGTTGTCGAGTTTGGTGTATCCGCCATTGCCATCATATTCGAAGTAGGAGTCTTCGGTGATGCCGGTGATGTCGGCTGTTTTGGTGCTTTCAGAGCCGGTGCTGATGATGATGTTGAAGGTTTCGACGTCGAGGAACGATTTGTAATAGTAGGTGTCGCCGCCGATTTCGGTAGAGTCGGTAAGTTTATTGCCGGGCCATGTGCCGTTGAGCGATATCGACGTAGAGTTCCAAGCGTAGAGGTAGGGAGCGGCGTCGGCTTTGATGTAGACGGTGATGGCAGAGTTGGGGTCAACTTTTTTGTAGTTGACGGTGCCGGTATATTCGCTGGTGCCGTTGGTGCAGCCCCAAGCTACGGCATATTTGGTGCCGAAGTCGTCGCCTTTACCGATGGTGAAGGTTTTGCTTTCGCCGGCAGTGAGGGTAACTTTTGAGCCGCCGTCGATTTGATACCAACCTGATGTAGCGGTTTCGTTGAGGCTAACGGTTACGTCGAGGCTTTCGGTTTTGAAAGAGCCGCCGGCGGGGTTGAACACTACTGAGGGTTCGCCTACGGCGTCGTCAGCGGTGTAATATTCGGTAGTACCGGGGTCGGTGAAGGTGGGGTTGCCACCGTGAGCAACGGCCGAAGAGGTGTAGATAAATTTGCCGTCTTCGCCGATTTTGCCACCGGTCCAGTCTTTAACGAGCACGCGGAGCTGACCTTGGTTGGTAGGAGCGCTGACGGTTATGGTAGTGCCGGTGTAGGTTTGGCCGGTCACGACGTCGGTGTATGTGCCTGAGGGGACGTTGGTGAAAGTAGCGCCACCGTTGATGGCAACCAGGGCGTAAGAGTCTTTGTAGGCGCGTTTGAAGGCCCAGCCGCCGTTTGCGGTACAGCCGTCGAAGGTGTATTGACCTTTGCGGAGGGCTGGCACGGCAGCGCGGATTTTGTTCAAGCGTATGATGTGTTGAGCCAAGTCGCCGTTGAGGGTGGTAGCGGCGTTGCCGGTGGCGGTAAATTCGCCGAAGTCGGAGGCGTTGATATCGCCTTCGATATAGTGGCCATAGTAGGCACGACCTGAGTCTTTAACGGGCATGTCGGTACCGCCGGCGTCTACTTTGCAGCCTTTTTGGAACTCAACTTCAGAGCCGTAGTAGATACAGGGAATGCCACGGAATGTGAACATCAGCGAGAGGTTCTCGGCCCATTGAGCGGTGCCGCCGTTGAAGCGAGTGCCGTCGTTGGGGCCGGGACAATAGTCGTGAGAGTCGACGTAGACAACGTTGTAAGATGCGTCGTTGTAGTATTTGTCGCCGCTTTTGGCGATGTTGACGGCTGCAGAAGCGTTGTTGAAGTTGTAGTGCATCGGGAAGTCGATGATAGAGAAGCCCGAGTAGTCGGAGTAGTCGGGTTCGTGCCAAGCGCTGTTTTGCATGAATACGTTGGTCGATTCGCGTTTTTCAGAGGGCTCGTCGAGGCAGGTGTTCATGTTGCCATAGGTGTTGTCGTTGCCTTCGAGAATTTCTACGGTGTCCCAATAGGAGGCGTCATAGTTCCAGGCGTCCATCGAAGCTTGGGGCGATTTCCAAGTGTAGAAATAGCTTGAGAGGTTGGGTTGGTCGCGATAGGTGACGTCGCTATAGCGGGCGCAGCATTCGCCAAACATGAAGAATGGGCAGCCGTTGAGACGTTTGTCTTTGTATTTTTCGCCGAGAGCGGTAAATTGGGGGATGAAAGAGGTGTTGAAAGTAAGACGAGAGATGTGGCCTGTGGTGTCGATACGGAAGCCGTCGACGCCCATTTCGATGAATTTGCCGTAGCAGTCAACGAGGTATTCAGAGACGGCGGGGTTTTCGGTGTTGAGGTCGACGCAGTCACCGGCGATTTGGCCCCACCAGCGGCTGGGGTAGTCCCAGTTCCAGGCGTTGGCCAAGTGGTGCCAATAGTTGTGGCTGTCGTGGTTTTGGCCGTCGGTATTTTTGAGGTATTTAAAACGAGAAGAGTATTGGAGAGTACCAGTCAGCTCGTTGTAGTTTTCGGGGAGCAGGTCGTAGTTGGGGGTCAACGAAGCCGATACGCTGGCTTGGTTGCGGATATCCTGCGAGCGGTAGAATAGTTCGGCAAAGTGTTTTTCACCAAAGTTGCTGGTGTGGTTGAGCACGATGTCGAGGATGATTTTCATGCCTTTAGCGTGTGCGGCGTCGATGAGGTCTTGGAATTTGACGTCTTCGCTGCAGCCCCATTCTTTGCGGCTTTCGTAGCGGAGGTCAACCGAAGAGAAGTCCATCGAGTGGTATCCGTGGAAGTCGGTACCGGAGCAGTTTTGTGTGATAGGGGTAATCCAGATTGCTGTGAATCCGAGCGCTTTGATGTAGTCGAGTTTGTCGATTAAGCCCTTGAAGTCGCCACGCCAGTCGGGGTCGTTGTTGGCGATTTGTACATCTTGATGATCCCAACCGCAGACGTTGTTTTTGGGATCGCCGTCGTAGAAGCGGGTGGTCATGGCGAAATAGATGGTTTCGTCGCGGAAATCATCTCGGTCTCCGACAAACGTGCCGGCTGTTGCAGGGATGGCAATAAGCGCCATTAGGGCCCACAACATTAACTGGGTAATTTTTCTCATTTTGTTACCTAAGTGATTAACTTGTGATTAAATATGGTGGTATTAGTGAACTGTAAGTATAATACGCCCCAAAGTTAAAGATAATTAGGCGATTTGCAAAATTTTAGATAAAAATTGCAGGCTTATTGTGTCATTTTGCTTTGTAGCAGTGCTTTTAGCTGTGTGTTAAAGTTTGTTGTTGAGGCTTTTGGGGTGGAAATAATAAGGGCGGCCACGAGGATGGGCCGCCCTTTAATGGAGGTGTGTTATTGATGGAACCTATTGGGAATGTTATCTGATGTAGGTTTTGGTGACTTTCGAGCCTTGGCGTAAGATGAAGATGCCGCCCGAGGGGTTGTCGACGCGGATGCCTTGGAGGTTGTAGTAGACGGGTGTGGCATCTTGGTCGTCGATGGTGACGGTGTCGACGCTACCGGTGTAAACGCCTTCATCGGTGACTGCGCCATAGTTGGTCGAACATTTATATATGTGTCCGTTGATGGGAACAGAGGTGTAGTCGGCCGACTGGTTTTTGCTGTTGTTTACGCCGTCGCAGAATAGGAATCCGGTGAGCGTGGATGGGTCGCTGGGGAAGGTATATGACCAAATGTCGCCTGCGACTTTTGTCATTGCCACGCCGGGCCAAGAGGTTGAGGGCGACGACCAATAGTAGATGTTTACTTGGTTCCAAGCCGACTCTGAGTTGTCGTAGTAGATAGTGAAGCTATCGGGGTCGGGGGTTGGGTCGGGGGTTGGGTCGGGGTCGACGTCGCCGGTGATAGTAGTCAAGACGTTGCCGTTGCAGTCGTAGACGGCAGAGTTGACATAGGTGAGGTCGGCGGTTTTGCCTGAGTCGCTACCCATGTTGAAGATGATTTGTGCGGGTGTGGTTTTGCCTGAGGGCAGTTCCCATTTCCAATAGTTGCCTACTTTGGTCATTTGGTCGCCGGGCCAAGTGCTTGAGGATGTGCATTTGGTATTGCCGTCCCAAGCCCAAACGTAGGGGGTCTCCCATCCGGCAGTGTTTTTGAGGTAGACGCCGTTGATAGCTGTCAGAGAGCTGAAATCGTCGGGGTCTTCGGGGTCGGGAGTTGGATCAGGGTCGGGGGTTGGGTCGGGGTCGACAGGGGTGATGCCGTCGGCATAGATTACGGCGATGCCCGAAGAGCCAACGGTGCCTGAGATGGTGGTTGAGGTGACGGTAAATGTGTTGCCTGAGACGCGGTCTTTGTATGTGCCGGCGGGGCAGTAGCCACCACCATTGGTGATGCTTACGTTGCCCGAAGATTTGCTGACGATGACGGCACCGCCGTTTTCGCGTGTGATGGAGCAAACCGAACCGTTGCTTGCAAAGTAGTCTTTGCGGCCAATCATGGCGTTGCGAAATTTGTTGACTTCGGCAATTTGAGTGCTTTTGAAGGCGGTGGAGCCTTTCCCGGTTTTGATGTTGCTAAAGCCTTTGGTGTTGGGGCGGGCAAAGTAGAGACAGGTCGCACCGCTGCGGCAGGCCATAGCTGCATAGGCGCGGTCGATGACGCTTTGGTCGATGTTTTGCGACCATTCGTCGTTGCTGTATGTGTCGTGGCTTTCGCCCCAGTAGACTAATTTTGTGTCTGAGACGCCTTGGGTTGTGGCCCATTCGCCGCCGTAACTACTGGGGATACCGCCGTTGTAGTGGGCGGCGTTGTTGCTATAGCGGTTGTCGGTGACCGACATATATTTTACGTATTCTTTGATGATAGAAGAGTCGGGGCCGGGGGCGTCGAGCACTTCGCCATAGTGGTACATGTCTGATACGGAGGCGATTTCCGACCAGAAGTTGCAGCCTTCAGAGGGGAGGCCGATATGCTTGGCGGCATCCCAGCGGCAACCTTTCACGCCGAGGCTTTTGAGCTTTTCGACGTAGGCTTTTGCGCGAGCTATCACTTCAGAGTCTTCAGAGTTGATGTCGCCATAGTCGCCGAGCTGTCCGTGGGTGATGGAGTAGCGGTTGCTGTAGTTGATGGAACCGTTCCAGCGTACGCGGCCGTTAGAGTCCCACCAAGTGTCGTGGTAGCCCGAAGTGCGATCGACGTGGTTAGCTACGACGTCGACGATGATTTTGATTCCATATTTTTCGGCTTCGGAGCATAGTGATTGAAGGTCGGCTTCAGAGCAGAATCCTGATGATTTAAAAGCGATGTCGTAGGGACGGTAGAGGTTGTGCCATTCTGTTCCGGAGGCGTTGACGTCGCTACGCTGTAGCGGCGACATCTGTACGGCGCCGAAACCGGCGGCGGCGATGTTGGCCAATTCGGCTTTGATTTCTTTGGCAGACCAGTCGAAACAGTGGAGAATGTTGCCGTCTTGGATGTTGTCGGGCAAACCATAGTCGGTAGCGAAAGCCCCGGGAATGCACATCAACATGAGCAACAGAGCGCTAAGTAGCTTTTTCTTCATGGGATATAAGAGAAGTTAAGATGTAAGTAAGAATATAGTTGGTTTTAATATTGCAGAGAGATATTAGCGGGTAAAAGGAAGTGTTTACACGGTAATTCGCTGCAAATTTACAAAAATAATGTTTAATAACAATACTTTTTGTCATAAAATTGGCCGTCAGGCTTACACAGTGATACAAAGCTATTACGAAATTGTTGCGCTTGGGGCGTGGAGACGGCAATGGTAGCGAGGAGGGATGTTGATGATTGGGAAATGGATTTTTAAAATAGAGATAGAAGGTGTATATTTGCAAAGAATCACATATTAAGCAAAAATAAAGCGATGAGAGCGATACGCTATAGCGAAGAGTGGAAGGAGCGATGGGACAAGTTTGTCTCGTCGTCGAAAAACGGTACGTTTTTGTTGATGCGCGACTATATGGAGTATCACAAAGACCGTTTTGACGACTGCTCGTTGATATTTTTAGACGATGAGGATAAGATAGAGGCGCTGTTGCCGGCTTCGCGCCATGGCGAGAGCTTGCGTTCGCATGGTGGATTGACCTATGGCGGTTTCGTGATGAGCACTAAAACCAATGGCGAGAAGCCGATGGAGTGGCTCGAAGTGGTCGAAAATTATATGCGCGCTAACGGTATGACCGAGTTGGTCTATAAGCCTACACCACATATATATCATAGCCAACCGGCCGAGGAGGATATTTATGCTCTGTTTCGGGCCGGGGCGCAAATGAGTGTTTGCAATTTGGCCACCGTAATAAATCTTAGCGACCCAATTGTGTCGTCGCGCATCGGCAAACGAGCCGTCAAGCGCCAACGACAAACCGGCATAACGGTTGAGGAGGTGATGGAGGTAGGACTGTTTTGGCAGATTATCGTAGACGACCGTCGCGTGCGTCACAATACTACTCCGGTTCATAGTTTGGCTGAAATGGAACTCCTGCATGGACGCTTTCCGCAAAACATACGGCTCTTTGTGGCTAAATCGGCCTGTGGCGAGGTGCTGGCCGGCGCAGTGATTTATGTAGCCGGCGGGGTGTTGCATCTGCAATATGCCGCAGCGACGGCCGAGGGCAAGGAGCTATATTGTGTGGATATTATTTATCATGAGATAATCAATCGATTGCTGCCGGGTTATAAATGGTTTGACTTTGGAACGTCGAACGAGGATGCCGGGCGCTATTTAAATGTAGGGATGGTGCATCATAAGGAGGAGATGGG
>CAZBBL010000101.1:0-7654 GCA_964490275.1 uncultured Barnesiella sp. | reverse complement strand
GGTTTCGATATTAGAATCATCTGTGGTATTGTAAAAACATAACGGCTCATTATAGTTTGTACAAACTAATGTTATGTCTACGCTACTTTCCTCATCGACATAGAGCGTATATGTTTTTGGCAGACAAGAAGGGTCAGCCGAATAATACTTCAACACGACAGCATCGTTATCTGTCAGCGTTTCTATCTCAAAACGAAGATCTGCATCAGGTTCTTCGCAAGAAGCAAAACATAGGAAAAAAGAAATAATGATTGGGAAAGCTAATTTATTCATCGTGCGCTGTTAAAATTGATAATTGCAAATGTATGCATTCTTAGAGGAATGCACACATGCGCAATTGTTCCTCAACAAAAGGTTGATTACTGTTTGTGGGCGAGGATGTCGCGAGCCATCGAGACGTAGCCGTCGTAATAGTCGTCGGGCGAAGCAACGATTTGTTGCAACGACTCAACGGTTTCGCCGGCTAACGCTTCGGCCAACAGCGGGCTCTGGCGCGAATAGAGCTCCATCGACGCTGCGTCGCGCATCACATCGGTGTAGATACCGAGGTCGTTGGTTACCATCTCCATCAATTCGGCATCGGATTTGTCGACGATAACAGCCCATGCTTTTCGCTTGAGCAACAATGTCTTTGCTTTCTCAACATAGTCAGCTTTGGCATATAGCTCGGGGTGGTCGACAATATCTTGCAACTGATTGTCGTCGAGCTGCATCAACTTGTCATACAACGGATTGGATGTCAGTGCTGCCTGAGTTGCAACCGGCGCGGCAACTTGCGGTTCAATCTGCTGAGGCATTTCAGGTTCAACCGACAGCTCAACAGAGACCGATTGGCCCACTTTGCCGGCCTTAGCTACAGCTATCCACCAACCAATTAAAGCCAACACTACGCCGGCAATAATCAGCAAGAAGAGGATACGCCAAACCGTGACAAGATTGAATGTGCCCGAAACAACACTGGCAAGAAATGTCAATCCGGCAAGTATATAATAAGCGATGGCGCAAAGGTTCATCCCCGCCACGGCTTTACGCATTTTCCGTGCGCCATGGCCCAACAGCAGTTGATAGGCAATAAATAGCACATAAGCTGCCGACGGCAGAGCAAACCAAAAGTGTCCTCTTAACGTTTCCCAATCTTCATCGGGATAATTAATTATTTCGCCGGGATGAATAAAATATTTATCACTGACAAATGTCAAAAGATTGCCAAAGATAAACACGCCCAACGCGACGAATGACGAGATAGCCATCAGGCGCGCGCCCTTTTTAGAGTCGGCGGTCGGCATAGCCTTAACCATCAAAAGCATACCTATCGGCATAGCAACCATAGCTAAGAGAAACACGACATACAGAACCCATATTTCATTATAGCCGTTGAACGTTTCGATAGTCTCACACACTGTGATTGACAGCATCGCCAACGTAGCGCCTATAGCTGCGACAAGCAGGCCCGGGCGCAAATGAGATGATTTGCTTTCGGTCGACATAATTATTGTTGTTGTCTTTGAATAAGAATATCTTTAGCCATCGACACATAGCCGTCGAAATAGTCGTCGGGCGAAGCAACGATTTGTTGCAACGACTCAACGGTTTCATTGTCAAAAGCCTGAGCCAGTAGCGGACTTTGGCGCGAATATAGCTCCATCGACGCAGCGTCGCGCACGGTATAGGTAAACATTTCGGATTCGTCGAGAACGATAGCCATCAAGTCGGCGTCTGATTTCTCTTTGATAGCCTCCCAAGCACGACGTTTCTTCAATATGTTTTCGGCCTCGTTGACATAGGCTTTGTTGGCGTAGAGCGAAGGCATTGACACAATATCTTGCAACTGCTCGTCGGACATAGCATATAGCTTTTCTAAAAGCGCATCGTCGAGCTTGGCCGGCGCAGAAGCAATTGTCGTAGCCGGGGCCGATGTTGGTGTTGGCGCATAGGCTGAAGGTTGTTCAGCCGGCTGAGTTTCAGTTGTCTGCGTCACTTCAAGTTCGGTAGCCGGATAAACAGCAATACCTTTTGAGGCGGCACACCACCAACATACCACTGCGATAATAGCACAAATACACATTGCCACCAACAGAAATTTTGAGATGTCTTGAGGAGTGCTGCTATAGCTTTTCATCGAGACGTAGTTCAATATCACCAAGAATGCATAACCACCGGCAATGATGTAATACATGGTGCCTCCAAGACGAAGGCCGGCCGTAGCCCTTCCCATCTTGGATGTACCGATCGCCAATAGCAATTGCAATGCGAAGAAGAAGAGCATTACGATAATGCCCACTCCTTTGCCGACGTTGACATCATACATAAAGTTTCTATGGTCCAAAGCGAACAAACCAAATATGAAGAAAATGCCAAAAGCAGCATACAGCGTAGAGCATACCATCGTAGCTCCGCCTTCACAATCTTGAGAGCGCAACGGACGTCGTGTACACGACAAACCTATTGCCCAAACAAGCATACCCGACCATGTAAAAACACCGACAGTATTTGCAGCTTCGTAATTAGGATAATCTTGATTTAAAGCTATCAAAAGTAGGAAGATTGTCATCGGCAACATCGCTAACGTAGCACCGATGGCAGCCGTTATAAGCCCGCCCTTTGCCCTGGGCAATGTAGACTCGTCGTAATATTCGATTTCAGACATATTTGTTTAGATTTAATGAGATTTTGTTCATGGCAACGTTGACTAATCGGGCAACGTTTTGACAAAGATAAACTTTTATTAACTATATCACAAACATACGTCGATATTTTCACCGCTTTTCTCACTAAAAAATAGTAATTTTGCAAATAGACAGAGTTTTGCCCACTTATAACCCTAACAAAGCCTCATGACGCACCACAACATACGACGTATTGCTATCGCCACCACCACTCGCGCCGACTGGGGCTTGCTCTACCCTGTCGCCCTCAAGCTCAAGCAGCGCAACGACGTCAGCCTCTCAATCATCGCCGCCAACATCCACCTCGACCCCGAACGTGGCATGACGGTCAACGAAATTGTTGCCGACGGCTTCGACGTAGCCCATCGCATCGAGATGTTGCCGGCCGACTCGTCGGCATCGGCCCTTACGGCATCTTTAGCTCGCTGTCTCGACTCTCTGAGCCGGATATTTGCCAACGACCGCCCCGACCTGTTGCTGTTGCTCGGCGACCGCTACGAAATGCTCGCATTCGCCTCGGCTGCCACCCTTTTCGCCATACCGATAGCCCATATTTCAGGTGGTGAACTCACCGAAGGCGCTATCGACGACAACATACGCCACGCCTTGACAAAGCTATCGGCTTTGCATTTCCCCACCACAGAGCAACATCGACAACGACTCATAGCCATGGGTGAACAGCCCGACCGCGTAGTCAATGCCGGCGCTCTCGGCGTCTACAACATTGCCAACACGCCACTGATGTCGCGCGAAGAGTTGGAGAAATCGCTCAATTTCAAATTTGCCGATACCAATATCCTGGCGACATTCCACCCCGCCACAAACGACCCCGCCGACCCCTGTCAGCGCTTCAAAGCCATGCTGCAGGCGCTCGACCGCTTCGCCCAAGCGCATATCATCGTGACATACCCCAACAACGACCCTCGCAGTCAGGGACTTATCGAAATGATTGAAGACTACGCCCGGGCCAACCGTGGCCGCGTAGTTGCCATACCTTCGCTCGGGCGCATACGCTATCTCTCGGCCTTGCGCGTAGTCGACGCCGTAGTAGGCAACTCCTCGTCGGGGATAGTTGAAGTGCCGTCGGCCGGCATCCCCACCGTCGACATAGGCATACGCCAACAAGGGCGCACGGTGGCCGACTCCGTAATACATTGCGGCGACTCGGCCGACGATATCGCCGACGCTATTGCCCAAGCCCTGTCGCCGGCTTGCAAAACTCTTGCGGCCTCGGTTGTCAACCCCTACAGCCATGCCGATACTCCCGACATCATAGCCAACACGGTAGCCACCGTCGACTTATCGACACTGCTGCCCAAAAAATTTTACGACATAACGCCACTGACATGACCCCGCTTATCATAATACCTGCCCGTGGCGGAAGCAAAGGCATCCCACGGAAAAACATCGTCGCTCTGGCCGGTCGTCCGCTCATAGCCTATACTATCGACGTGGCTCGCGCCATAGCCGACAACGACCATATAATCCTCTCATCCGACGACGACACAATCATCGACACGGCACGCTCGTTGGGTCTGCCGGTCGACTATCGCCGCCCCGACGTATTAGCCACTGACACAGCCGGCTCGCAAGGCGTCATTATCGACGCCATGGACTATGCCGACAGCCGCTCTATAGCATACGACTGCGTGATATTGCTTCAGCCCACATCGCCTCTACGCTCTGTCGACGACGTCAAAGCGACGCTAAAAGCCTACTCGCCCGACATCGACATGGCCGTTACCGTTGTCGAAGCTTCGGCAAACCCCTACTACAACTGCTATGAGACATCGGCCGAAGGATATCTGCATATAGCTAAAGGCGACGGTATGCTCACTCGCCGACAAGATGCCCCGAAAGCCTACGAAATCAATGGCGCAGTCTACGTAATAAACCCCGCATCGCTCCGCTCGATGCCTATGGGAGCCTTCACTCGACGTCGGCCGGTAGTCATGGACGCTATCCGCTCAATCGACATCGACACCCCCTTAGACCTCCTTATCGCCGAAACCATCCTTCGGCAGAACCTTCAAGCCCTCTCCGATGTTAAATAATTGCACTCCTATGGACCGACACCTGATAAATAGCGACGAAAACGTGCTCAATGCCCTACGTCGACTCAACGACCTTTCGGGCTCCACGATGACGCTTATCGTCGTCGACAACGACGGAGCTATGGTTGGCACATTGACCGATGGCGACATCCGACGCTCATTAGTAGCCGGATGCTCTTTGTCGCAATCGGTCAGCGACATTATGAACCGCAGCTACACCGCCATATACCCGGGCAACGTCGACGTCGCCGCCTTCAAAGGCCTACGCCAAAAAGGCATCAAGCTCGTGCCGATGCTCGACTTAGACAATCGGCCTACACGCCTGATTGACCTTGAGCATACACGCAGCATACTGCCGCTCAGTGCTTTAATCATGGCCGGCGGTCAAGGCGAGCGCCTACGCCCCATGACGCTCACCACCCCCAAGCCGCTGCTCAAAATAGCCGACAAAGCTATCATCGACTACAATGTCGAGGCCCTCGCCGAAGTGGGTATCACCGACGTCACCGTAAGCACTCGCTACCTCTCGCAACAAATCATCGACCATTTTGAACAACCCGTAGCCGGCATCAAGGTAAATTGCATCGTCGAGAATCGTCCGCTCGGCACCATCGGAGCCCTCGGCCTTATCGGCCCGTTGCAACACGACAACATACTCGTGCTCAACTCCGATTTGCTCACCACTATCGACTACGCCGATATGTATCTCAAGCATATCGACGAGCACGCCGATATCACTATCGCGGCCATCCCCTACTCCGTAGCCGTGCCATACGCCATCCTCGCTACCGACGGCAATCGCGTCACAGCTATCGAAGAGAAACCTACATATTCCCACTATGCCAATGCCGGCATCTACATCATCTCGCGCAAAGCCGCCTCGCTTATCACCCCGGGCGAACATATCGACGCTACCGACCTGATTGAACGTGCATTGCAGCGCGATTTGCGAGTGGCTTTCTTTCCCCTCAACGGCACATGGATTGATGTCGGCTCTCCGGCCGACTTCGCCCACGCTTGTGCCATTATGAAATATCACAAGTCAAACACACAAAGCTAAACCTTCACAATGGCTGAATCAAATTTTATCGACTACGTAAAGATTCTCTGCCGTTCAGGCAAAGGTGGCGCCGGTTCGCGCCACTTCTATCGTGCTAAATATGTTCCCAAGGGAGGCCCCGACGGCGGCGATGGCGGCCGTGGCGGCCATATCATACTTCGTGGCAACCGCAATATGTGGACTCTGCTGCCTCTGCGCTATCGCCGCCACATCTTCGCCGGAAACGGCGAGCATGGCACCGGTGGACGCAGCTTTGGTAAAGATGGCGACGACGTCATAGTCGATGTGCCGTGTGGCACCGTTGTCTTCGACGCCGAGTCGGGCGAATTTCTCTGTGAAGTCACCGACGACGGCCAAGAAGTGAAACTCCTTCGCGGCGGTCGTGGCGGTCTCGGCAACTGGCACTTCAAATCGGCCACTAACCGCACTCCACGATATGCTCAACCGGGTGAACCGGCCATCGAAAAAGCCGTCGTGCTCGAGCTCAAACTTCTTGCCGACGTAGGTCTGGTAGGCTTCCCCAATGCCGGCAAATCTACACTGCTGTCGGCTGTATCAGAAGCTCGTCCAAAAATCGCCGACTATCCTTTCACTACTATGGAGCCACAGCTCGGCATCGTTGCCTATCGTGGCTCACGATCGTTTGTCATGGCCGACATCCCCGGTATCATCGAGGGCGCCAGCGAAGGTCGTGGCCTCGGATTGCGCTTCCTGCGCCATATCGAGCGCAACGCCGTCTTGCTGTTTATGGTGCCCGCCGATGCCGACAACATCGCCGAGCAATATGCTATATTGCTGCGCGAAGTTGAGCAATTCAACCCCCAACTCGCCGACAAACCTCGATTGCTCGCCATCTCTAAAAGCGATATGCTCGACCAAGAACTCATCGACGAAATCGAGGCAACTCTGCCCACCGACCTGCCCCACGTATTTATCTCGGCCGTGTCGGGTCTCGGCATCGACGACCTCAAGGATATGCTTTGGAGCGCCATCAACGACGAAAACAACCGCATTGAACCTCAGCCCATCACACATCGCCCGCTTGATATGCACCACCGCGTGCGCGAAGAAGACGAATTTATCTTCGAACAAACTCCCATACAAGACGATGAGGAGGAAGAATTTGACGAAGATTGGGACGAAATGGAATGGGAATACAACCCCGACGACGACCAACCCGAGAAATGATACAACCGTTTTGCCGCCTGCCGATAGGCAACAATGCCAACGCATTTTTCTCGTTGCGAGGCGACAACATAAATACGTCTGACCCATACGCCGGATTTAGCGTATGCCACTACGTCGGCGACGACACCGAGCATATTGCTCGCTGTCGTCTGCGGCTTGCTAAGGTCGTAAACTTACCTCTCGACAACCTGGTCATACCGCGTCAAACCCACTCATGCAACGTCGCCGTCATCGGCAACGGCCCTATACCGCAGCTCAACGAGATTGACGCACTGGTGACTCGTCGCAACGACATACTACTGTGTATCAATACCGCCGACTGTCTCCCTATCGTATTCAACGACGAGGTTGCCGGCGTCATAGCCATCGCCCACGGTGGTTGGCGCGGCATCTACGGCGGCATCATTCCGGCGACAATTTCAAAAATGATTGAGCAAGGCGCATCGCCCGAGCATATCCACGCGGCCATCGGTCCGGCCATCCACAGCTGCTGCTACGAGGTAGATATCGACTTGGCACAACGATTTGCCAAACGCTTCCCCAACGTTGACGACTTGGTCATCCCGTCGCCTAATCAAGGCAAACGCAATCTCAACCTCATCGCCGCGGCTCGCAGCCAACTAATCTCATCAGGCATCGCCGCCAACAATATTTATATCAGCGATTTATGCACGCGCTGCAACTCC
>CAZBBL010000100.1:0-7657 GCA_964490275.1 uncultured Barnesiella sp. | reverse complement strand
TCCTCCAAAATACGCTGCCTTGGCATTAACAAATTTTGTGGAACGGGGTCTTAGATATATAGATTGAAACGCTTTTTATCGCTCAGCTCTCATAGGGTTGTGGAGGAAGTCGTCGTAAGCCAGACGTATGCCGTCTTCAAGCTCGGTAGTGTAGCTCCAACCCAAGGCGCGACTCTTCGACACGTCGAGAAGTTTGCGCGGTGTGCCGTTTGGGCGAGTAGTGTCCCATTCAATTTTTCCGGTATATCCGATTACTTTGGCCACCAATTCGGTCAGCTCTTTAATCGTCAGCTCTTTGCCTGTTCCGGCATTGACGGTCTCGTTGCCGGAGTAGTTGTTCATCAAAAATACGCAAAGATTGGCCAAGTCGTCGACATAGAGAAACTCGCGCAGCGGGCTGCCATCGCCCCAGCAGGTCACTGTCGTAGCGCCCGACTCTTTAGCCTCGTGGAAGCGACGTATCAAGGCCGGCAGCACGTGGCTATGCTCGGGATGGTAGTTGTCGTTGGGGCCATAGAGGTTGGTAGGCATTACAGAGATATAGTCGGTGCCATATTGACGGTTGAGAAACTCACAATATTTCAAACCCGATATTTTGGCCAGGGCATAAGCCTCGTTGGTAGGTTCGAGGGCCGATGTCAGCAAACACGACTCAGGCATGGGTTGTGGGGCCATGCGCGGATAGATACACGACGAACCGAGAAACTCGAGTTTCTTGCATCCGTTGCGCCAAGCGGCGTTGATGACGTTCATTTCGAGCATCATGTTTTGATACATAAAGTCGGCCAACGCGTTTTGATTGGCAACGATGCCGCCTACTTTGGCAGCAGCCAGAAACACATATTCGGGGCGCTCGGCTGCGAAAAAAGCCTCAACTTGGTCTTGTCGGCAGAGGTCGAGCTCGGCGTGTGTGCGTGTGATGATGTTGGTGTAGCCTTGGCGTTGCAGCTCTCTGACGATGGCTGACCCTACCATGCCACGATGGCCGGCTACATAGATTTTCGAATCTTTTTCCATTTCTTTATTGCAGTATCGGTTTAGTCGAGCTTAGAGCGCAGATAGAGCTTGCGCACAAAGTGCATATCGTGCTCGACCATGAGTTTTACCAATTGTTCGAATGGCGTTTTTGTCGGGTTCCAGCCCAGCAAGGTCTTGGCCTTGGTGGGGTCGCCAAGTAGTTGCTCTACTTCGCACGGACGGAAATATTTGGGGTCGACTTCAACCAATACCTTGCCGGTTTTGGTGTCGATACCTTTTTCGTCGACGCCTTGGCCTTCCCAACGCAAGTCGATGCCTACATATTTAAATGCCAACGTTGCAAACTCGCGTACGGTGTGCATCTCGCCGGTTGCAATGACGAAATCTTCGGGGGTGGGGTGTTGCAATATCAGCCACATACATTCTACATAGTCTTTGGCGTAGCCCCAGTCGCGACGTGCGTCGAGGTTGCCCAGATAGAGCTTGTCTTGCTGACCTTGCACGATGCGTGCGGCTGCAATAGTAATCTTGCGGGTGACGAATGTCTCGCCGCGACGCTCGCTTTCGTGGTTAAACAAGATGCCGTTTACGGCATACATGCCATAGCTTTCACGATAGTTTTTGGTAATCCAAAAACCATATTGCTTAGCTACGCCATAGGGCGAACGTGGATAGAACGGAGTTGTCTCTTTTTGCGGCACCTCTTGCACCTTGCCAAACAGCTCTGATGTCGAAGCCTGATAGATGCGCGTCTTTTTCTCCATGCCGAGTATGCGCACGGCCTCCAATAAGCGTAACGGTCCGATAGCATCGGCGTCGGCTGTAAATTCGGGTACGTCAAACGACACTTTCACATGGCTCTGAGCAGCCAAGTTGTATATTTCGTCGGGTTGAACAATCTGTATGATGCGCACCAGCGAACTTGAGTCGGTCATGTCGCCCCAATGGAGATTAATCAGGCGTTTGTTTTTCATGTCTCGCACCCATTCGTCGAGATAAAGGTGTTCGATACGTGCAGTGTTGAACGACGACGAGCGACGCATGATGCCATGCACTTCGTAGCCTTTTTCAATCAGAAATTCGGCGAGATAAGAACCGTCTTGACCGGTGATACCGGTGATAAGAGCAACTTTTTTCATTTGTCTATATTGTGATGTAGGTATTACTTGATTTATGCCGGACAAAGGTAGCTATTTGTAGCGAATGCAACAAATATTACTACGGTCTTTCGCCGACTCCCTCATTCTCATTTTTATATATAACAACAATCGGCAGTCAAAAAAGATTGACCGCCGATTGTTAAATCGTTGTAGGTGAGTTGCTATTTCGACGTTTTTCGCAGTATGGCTACCATCGCCACGACAATTGCTGCGCATATCACGAGCAGCGTCGCTGCTGCGATTTGAGTCTCGCCAAGGCCTACCATCGGCGACACAATGCCGCCAAACAAAAATCCGATAGCGCCTACGATAGCCGCTGCGGCTCCGGTGTATTGTCGTCCTTGGTCCATTGCCATTGATGTAGATGTAGTGAATACCATGCCAAGGAATATCAATGTTATCACGGTCGTCACCTCATAGCCTACAAAGTTGGCCATCGTCAATGCGCTTACCAGCTGCAACACCGATGTGACAAGCATGCCTACGCCGCCAATCATCATCGCTTTGTCGAGCGATTTAAATCGCAATGCCAAGCCCGAACCTACGCCTATCAACACTGAGTTGACGCCAAAGATTATCGCAAATCCCAATTCGTTGAAACCAAAGTCGCTTTGCACGATAAACGGCGCGGCCGAGATATAGGCAAACAGCGAACCCATCGCAAATCCATAGGCCAAAATCAACAAAACGAAACGGCGTATGCGCAACACCTTGCCATAGTCGCTAAATGTCGACCATATCGAGCCCGTCTCGCGTTTGTCTTTAGCCAAGGTCTCCTTAAATATAAACGACATCAATAGTAGCACTACTCCGAGGCCCGATAAAATCACAAAGATTCCTTGCCAACCTACAGCCTTCGACACCAAGCCGCCGATGACCGGCGCAAATGCCGGCGCGATGCCGTTGATGGCTCCAATGATGGCCATGGTCTTGGCCAACTCACGTCCGCGGTAGCAGTCGGTGGCTATCGAGCGCGACAGCACCAAGCCGCCGGCTCCACCAAAACCTTGTGCCAAACGGCATATCAAGAAGAAATAGATGTCGGTCGAAAATATCGACGCTACGGCCGCTATGATAAACAGCGCCATCGTTGCTATCAAAATAGGCTTGCGTCCAAACTTCTGGCTCAGCGGTCCAAACAATATTTGTCCGACTGCCAATCCGATCATGCCTATCGTCAGCGAAAATTGCACCAACGACTCGGTAGTGTTAAAATCGCCTACCATCGTAGGTAGGGTAGGCAAATACATATCGGTCAGAAACGGCCCGAAAGCCGACAGCATGCCGAGAAAAATAAACAAAAATACGATGTAACTGCGCGAATAGCTCGATGTCAGCGAGGGCTGAATCTTGGTTTGAGTCATAAAGGTTTTGATAATTGATAGTTGGCCGATTGCGCTTGTGGAGCGGCTTTCGAGATAGTGTGTATGGCGCGCAATCTTTATGCTCCCGCAGAAAAAATTAAAAAAAGTCGCTCGCTTTGGTGCGAACGACTTTGCGTTGTAGCGGGACCGAGAATTGAACTCGGGACCTCCGGGTTATGAATCCGACGCTCTAACCAACTGAGCTATCCCGCCATCTGCATAAAGGCTTTCTCCCTTTTGCGAGTGCAAATTTACGACTTTTCTTTGATTTGGCAAAATATTTTGCCCACTTTTTGAATCGAATTTTGCTTGTGCCGGCGCAACTTGCTGAAAATATGCTTGATGCAAACTTCCTAATTGGCGATTGTTGCCGGTCCAAAGCTATCGCTATCGCCGTTGGAAAGCGCTTCCGACCTACATATATATAATATGCTTTATTGGTAGCAATAAATAATGATAGTCGGGACTATAAGCCGGGTTATGTCGCCGTGGAGCGAACTCCATGGCGGCCCGTCATTTATCTTTGGCTACGACCTTGCGGCCGAAGTCCAATCGCAGTCTACCCCCCGGCAATGGACGAGCAGCCCTTAGATGCCGGTATACTTGACCTTGCAACCCACAAGACGTGCGGCACGCCATATCGCTGTGGCGCCCGGTGGGCTCTTACCCCGCCTTTTCACCCTTACCGACCTGAGCCGGCGGTTGTTTTCTGTCACGTTGTCTCTACCGTTACCGATAGCTCTCCGTTAGAGAATGTGGTGCTCTGCGTTGCCCGGACTTTCCTCAAGCGCAACTTGGCGCCCGCGACGAGCCGTCCCGGCTATCATTTGAGCGCAAATTTACAAAATTAAGCCGAGATGATAGGGTAGTCTCGCAAAAAAATAGTAATTTTGGATTCATGATAGAGGAATTAAGCGTTGCCAAACGCAAAAAATTGGCATCATTGCGCAGTGTCAAAGGCCGTCGCGCCGAAGGCTTGTTTGTCGTGGAGGGTACGCGCAGCGTGCTCGACACGCTCGGTCTCTTCGATTGTGAGATGATAGTCGCTACCGCTCAATGGCTCGACGCGCATCGCTGTGAGCTTCCCGACGTGGCTATATATCAATGTAAGGCCACCGATATGGAGCGCATATCTTCGTTGTCGACAGCGCCGTCGGTGTTGGCTGTTTGTCGTATCCCCGAACGCCGACTCGCTGACCCGCATGGGAGATTGTCGGTGGCGCTCGACGGTGTGCAAGACCCCGGCAATCTTGGCACAATCATCCGTGCGTGCGACTGGTTTGGCGTTGACACTATCTACTGCTCGCGCGATACGGTCGACGTGTTCAACCCCAAGGTCGTGCAGTCTACTATGGGCGCTTTGTCGCGTGTGGCCGTCCACTATGTCGATTTGCCCGACTTCCTCGCTCGCAACAGCGATATGCCTCTCTACGGCACATTTCTCGACGGAGCCAATCTCTATCAGTCGCAGCTCTCTGCCGAGGGTATCATTGTCATGGGCAACGAGGGCAACGGCGTCAGTGCTGCCGTCGCTGCTTTGTTGAGCCGACGATTGTATATACCTCCATTTCCGGCTGTCGCACACAGTCATGTTGAGTCGCTCAATGTGTCGATGGCTACCTCTATCGTGCTCGCCGAATTTCGTCGACGCCTCATTTGATTACACTCCTACCGCTATACCTATATGGCTAAGACCAAGATGAAAACAACATGGTTCTGCAACGCTTGTGGAGCCGAATCCCCAAAATGGGTGGGCCGTTGCCCCGAGTGCGGCCAATGGAATACTATGACCGAGGAGCGCGTAGCTGCCGGCCCGTCGAAATCGCTCGGCCCGGCACGCATGACCAAAAGCAAGCCCTGCCCGGTTTCGCAAATCGAAGCGCTCGAGGAGCCTCGTATCCATATGCCGTCTGAGGAGCTCAATCGAGTGCTCGGCGGCGGATTGGTGGCCGGATCGATAGTGCTTATCGGCGGTGAACCCGGTATCGGCAAGTCGACTCTCGTATTGCAAAACATCTTGTCGATAAAGTCGCGCCGCATATTGTATGTGAGCGGCGAGGAGAGTGCCACGCAGCTCAAGATGAGAGCCGACCGTATCGGCCGAGCCTCCGACAATTGCTATATCGTTTGCGAAACCTCGCTCGAAAATATCTTTGACCATATCAAGGATGTCAACCCCGAATTGCTTATCGTCGACTCCATACAAACCATAGCTTCCGAAGCCATCGAGTCGGCTGCCGGCAGCGTCAGTCAGGTGCGTGAATGTGCTGCACAATTGCTTAAATATGCCAAGGAGAGCGGGGTCCCCGTCTTGCTCATCGGCCATATCAACAAGGATGGAGCTATTGCAGGTCCAAAGGTGTTGGAACATATCGTCGACGTTGTGCTCCATTTCGAGGGCGACCGTCAACATATGTATCGCTTGCTCCGAGCTATCAAAAATCGCTTTGGTAATACCAACGAAATCGGCATCTACGAGATGTGTCAACGCGGATTGCGCGAAGTGACCAATCCGTCTGAAATGCTTGTTTCGCCGGTGTCTGAAGAGCTGTCGGGCGTAGCTATCGGTGTGGCGGTTGAGGGTATCAGGGCTTTCCTTATCGAAGCTCAATCGCTGGTGAGCTCTGCTGCTTACGGCACTCCACAACGTTCGGTCACCGGCTTCGATTCGCGTCGCATGAATATGCTTTTGGCTGTGCTCGAGAAGCGTGTAGGCTTCAAGTTGATTCAAAAAGATGTGTTCTTGAATATAGCCGGCGGTCTCAAGGTGGTCGACCCGGCAATGGACCTCCCGGTGATTTGCTCGGTATTGTCGTCGAATGTCGATATGACTATACCTCGCACGGTTTGCATGACCGGTGAGGTTGGCCTCTCGGGCGAAATACGTCCGGTGACGCGTATCGAGCAACGTATTTCTGAGGCTGCCAAACTCGGTATGGAGAAAATAATCATACCCCGTTTCAACCTCAAAGGTGTCGACACCTCGAAATTTAAAATCAAAATCGTCGAGGTCAGCAAGGTCGAAGAAGTGTTTCGCCAACTGTTTGCCTGATAGGACGGTAGACGGCTAATGTATTGAGTCTACTGCTTGGAGATAAGCTTTGAGCGAGGTGGCTTTGGCTATCGCTTTGGCTGCTTTCTTGCCGATGGCGCTGCTCGGATATCCCCAAAACGGTTTTATCTTCGACAGTATCTGGCTGTCGCCGCACAGCGTGGCGCTGTATTGCTCAAATATCTGTTGATGCATTTTCAACAAGCCGTTGAGCCGTTGCTCGGCCGATAATGGCGTTTGTGTGGTGTACTCCTCAATGAGCCACGGCTCTGCGAGCAACCCTCGGCCAATCATTATACCGACAACCTGTGGGTAGCGGTTGAGGACATTGTCGATGTCGGAGGTCTTGACCAGGTCGCCGTTGTAGATGATAGGGTGGGCGATAGCGGCAAGCATCTGCTCAAACTCTGTAAAATCAATTTCGCCGCGATATTGTTGTCGGGCTATGCGTGGGTGTATGGTGACGGATGAGAGCGTCATCGAATTGATGATTGGGGCTACGTCGTGCCATTGCGTTGGAGAGTCTACGCCGATGCGCATTTTTAAGGAGAACTCAATCTCTGTGTAGTGCTCAATTGCTCTCGCTATTTGCTCTAAAGCTCCGGGATTGGTTATCAGCCCGGATCCGCGACCATGTTTCACTTGTGGAGGAAACGGGCACCCCATGTTTATGTTGATGCTTTTATATCCCAACGTGGCGATGTTGTCAACCAAAAGCGATAATTCGTAAGCGTCTTTGACTATTATTTGTGGTATCGGCCTTACCAAAGCGTTGCGCTGAGGGTCGATGTCGCGCAGGTCGCGACGACGAGGTTCGCCATGTTCGACTCTTATAAACGGAGCCAAGTAGCCGGTAGCAGGGGTGAATGTCGAGGCGTGGGCTTGGCGCCATGCCGCTTCGGTAAATCCCTGGAGGGGAGCTGCATAGATTTTTATATTTGATGTCGGTGCGTTGGTGTCGCTCATAGATTGCGGTCGGTTGTTGTTGCCGAAGAAACAGGCCTCCTGAAAACAATAAAAAGGAGCTTCGTCACGAAGCTCCTTCTTATGGTTTCCAATAGGTACAATTTCTAAGGTAAAAAAGATTGTTTTAGGTTTGTGAT
>CAZBBL010000099.1:0-7664 GCA_964490275.1 uncultured Barnesiella sp. | reverse complement strand
AGGAGTAAAGTCGACATGGATAGCGATTTTTTTCTGGGCGCCTTTTTTCTTTTTGCCGCCGTCGGATTGTTCTATCTGTGCCATAATGATTAGTCGTTTTCAGTTTTGAGTGCAGTCATGACAGTAAACTTGTTGAGCTTGATGGTACGGAGGTTTTCGAGGACCTCGTTAACCATAGAGAAGGGAGTAGTACGGTCGGCTTTAACGGCGATACCGCTACCGGTTTTTCTCATAGCTTCGGTGAGCGCGGGGTTGCCGGCGTCACGAATAGCTTTCATCCAGATTTGGAATTCGCTTGTTTCCTGTCCATCCTTACCGATGAAGGGTGTCAGCTGGATACCAACGTCGTTGCGTTCCATGTTTGAGAGCCAGTCTTCCTGTTGAGTCTCGGTAGAGCTCAGGAATTCGTGCATTTTCATCATAGGCACGCCGAAGTTGGGCAGTTTAGAGAATACTTCGATGTCTTTTGCTGTAATACCGGGGTTGTGGCCGGTCACTCTTTCAAATTCGGCAGCAGCTTTTTGGATGACGGTTTTGCGGAGGTTTTCAGAGCCCCACATACCGGGAGTCAATCCAGCAGCTTCGTCCAATTCGGGAACATCAGGGTCGGCTTCACCGGTGACGTTGATGAAAACTCTGGTGTGTTTTTGAGCCTTGTCGGTAGCGACGAGGACTTGTGCCACATTGGAGATTTCCACCTTAGTTTCCGACACCGAGGGAGGTGTGATAACCTGAGTGGGTTCCTTCTGGAGGAATGTCGAAGTCAACATGAAGAAAGTAAGCAAAAGAACAGTCACGTCACTCATCGCGGTCATGTCGATGAGCGTACTCTTTCTTTTTACTTTAATTTTTCCCATATTTTACTCGATTTAAATAATTAATGTATTTGGTAAAATAAGGGTGAATTAGTGAGTTGCTGCGAACGACTGAACGATGGTGAAGCCAATTTCGTCGATGGCGTAAGTAAGCTTGTCGATTTTGTTGGTATAGAAGTTGTAAGAGATTACAGCGCAAGCACCGGTTGCGATACCGAAGGCGGTGTTGATAAGGGCCTCAGAAATACCGGTAGAGAGCTCGGTTGAATCGGGAGCACCAGAGTTGGCCAATGCAGAGAATGATTTGATCATACCCATCACAGTACCGAGAAGACCGACGAGAGTACCGAGAGTTGTCAGAGTAGCAACGATGGGGAGGTTTTGTTGCAATGAAGGCATCTCAACTGCCATTGCTTCTTCAACTTCTTTTTGGAGAGTTGCGATTTTTTGTTCTTTAGAGAGGACAGTGTTTGCGTCCATTTCTTCGTAGCGAGTCAAAGCGGCTGAAACGACAGCGGCAACCGAACCTTTTTGTTTTTGGCAAAGAGCTTGAGCGCCTTGGATATCGTTTTTAGCGAGTTTAGCTTTAACGTCAGCGACAAATTTTGTGATTGAGCCTGTACCTTTAGCGCTCTTCATAGCGAATGCACGCTCAACTGAGAGAACGATAACGGTGAGGAAGAGAGTTTGGAGGATAGGCACGATGAAACCGCCTTTGTAGATTGTACCGAGGAGGTTACCATCAATGGGGTGACCTTTTTCGTCGAAGTTGCTGTCAGCGCCGAAAACGAAGATGAACAAGCAAACAGCTACGATGAAACAAGCGACGATGATTAAGAATGCGTTCTTGATACCACGTACGTTGTTACCGGGTTTCAACGCCTTTGGAGCCTTAGCTGCGGGACGAGCTGCAGGCTGAGAATTGGGCTTTTGAGCTTCCATTTTTACTTGATAAGTTTTGTTGATTAATAATGATTGTATGAATTGTTATAGGTTTGATTGTACAGCGTTTAAGTTTGGTTTAGGTTTGTTTACGATGTTGTGTCGGTTTAGATTGTGGTTTTCTTTCTCACATTTGCATCGGCGGTTTAACCTTTGACAGCTTTTTCGCAAGCAGCAGCGCATACACCCCACGGCACACGAAAAGCTATTGCAAAAGTATCATTATATTTTTAACTATCAAAATTTTTATTTCGAAATTTTCAATTTTTGCTTTTTATTGACATTTTAATTTTTGCAGCCCTATCTGCCGACTTTGAAGCTATTGCTTTTTTCAAAAAAAATGAGACTTTAACGATTGGATTTCTTTTAAAAAAAGCTAATTTTGCAAGTTGAGAAATGTGGTCATACCCTATGGCCATACAACACACATTTAAAACCGACATAAATCCTCTTATAATGAGCCAATTGCTTACAATAAAAAAAGGCCTCGACCTAAAGTTGGCCGGTGGCATAGGCATTGACAGCAACCGGGCCGACATCGCTGCACAGCAATATGCCGTCACCCCATCCGACTTCCCCGGGCTTACACCCAAGGTCGAAGTAGCTGAGGGCGAGAGCGTAGCCGCCGGTCAAGCGCTGCTGCACGACAAAGCCGACGAGCGCATCAAAATCGTTGCGCCGGTAGCCGGCAAAGTCAGCGCCATCGTCAGAGGCGAACGTCGTCGCATCGAGCACGTCATCATCGATGCAAACGGCAGCGACACACGCCATTTCGACGTAAAGAAAAACATGACGGCCGAAGATGCTAAAACGCTATTGATGGAAAGCGGCCTGTGGGCTTTGATGCGCCAACGCCCGTTTGACATCATTCCTCAGCCCGACTCGACCGCTCGCGACATCTTCGTCACCGCTTTCGATTCAGCCCCATTGGCACCGAATATGGCCGACAACCTCAATCAGCAAAAAGCTACGCTTGAAGCAGCCGTAAAACTGCTCAGCCTGCTCACCTCAGGCAAGGTTTTCATCAGCCGCCGACAAGGCAGCCTCGACGACATAGCCGGAGCTGAAATGGTCGACGTCGTTGGCCCCCACCCCGCCGGCAACGCAGGCATACAAATCGCCAACATAGCTCCGGTCAACAAGGGCGAAACCGTTTGGACTCTCGACATTACCACCCTGTGGCGCATCGGCAATCTCGTCGAAACCGGCGTCAGTGATTGGCACGTCGACGTAGCCGTCGTTGGTCCCGAGACAAAGACCCCACAGATAATCAAAACCTATGCAGGCGCCGAAATTAAAGCTTTGGTAGCCGACAACCTCGCCGACGACAACCGCCACAAACGTATCATCTCAGGCAACGTATTGACCGGCATCAAAGTCGACCGAGACGACTTCTTGCGCTATCCATATCGCCAAGTGACAGTCATTGCCGAGGGCGATGACGTCGACGAATTTATGGGTTGGGCCTCGCTATCAGCCAAGAAAATGAGTCAAAGCCGCTCATTCCCCGGCCACTTCCTATTTAAAAAGCTCTTCTCGCCCGATGCACGTTTGCTCGGCGGACGCAGAGCCTTGATAATGTCGGGCGAATACGACAAGTATCTGCCTATGGACATCATGGCCGAATATCTGCTCAAAGCCATTATCGGCCGCGACATCGAACAGATGGAGCAGCTCGGCATCTACGAGATTGCCCCCGAAGATTTGGCCCTTGGCGAATATGCCGACACCTCCAAGCTCGAAGCTCAAAAAATCGTCAGAGACGGTCTCGACTACTTACGCAAAGAATTGCAATAAGTCAACGAGCCCAACGAGAAAGAATCAACTAAAAAACAAACCGTATAAAAAAACCAATTAGCGTTTTGAAAGCATTGAGAAAACTGCTTGATCGAGTCAAGCCCCATTTCCAACCCGACGGTAAGCTTCACGCTTTCCACTCGGTCTATGATGGGTTCGAATCGTTTTTATTCACGCCAAAGTCGACATCGACATCAGGCGTTCATATTCATGACAGCATCGACAGCAAGCGCACGATGATTATCGTCGTCTTAGCCTTGATGCCCTGCTTGCTGTTTGGCATGTACAACACCGGCTATCAACATTGGCTTGCAACCGGAGCCACCGACTTCCCCTTCTGGTCGCTGATGCTCTACGGATTTTTGAGCGTACTGCCCAAGATTGTCGTAGCCTATGTCGTAGGCTTGGGCATCGAGTTTGTCGTAGCACAATGGCGCCGCGAAGAAATCCAAGAAGGCTTCTTGGTGACCGGCATACTCATACCGCTCATCTGCCCGGTTGACACTCCGCTTTGGATGATAGCCGTAGCGACAGCCTTCTCCGTGATTTTTGTCAAAGAAGTGTTTGGCGGCACAGGCTACAATATCTTTAATGTAGCGTTGATGACTCGCGCATTCCTCTTCTTCGCTTACCCCAGCAAGATGAGTGGCGACCAAGTGTTTGTCGACACATCATCAATATTAGGCGTAGGCGGCGACACCGTCGTCGACGGTTTCACCGGAGCCACACCCCTGGGACAAGTAGCAATGCAATCGGGCGCTACCGAGCTCCACATGACCAACGTCGTAGGCGACCCGATTTCAACCTCCGACGCATTTCTCGGCCTCATACCCGGCTCGTTTGGCGAAACCTCTACCCTCTGCATATTGATTGGCGCAGCAATGTTGCTGCTGGCCGGCATCGCCTCTTGGCGCATCATCGCGTCGGTATTTGCCGGAGGTGCAGTGACCGCCTTCATCGTCAACTCTTTTGCCACATCGGCCTATCCGGTATCGATGCTCAGCGTTGCCGACCAACTTTGCTTGGGCGGATTTGCATTTGCCGCGGTGTTTATGGCTACCGACCCCGTCACAGCCGCCCGCACCAACGTCGGAAAATATATTTACGGATTTTTGATTGGCGTCATGGCTATCGTCATCCGCACCTACAACTCGGGCTACCCCGAAGGCGCTATGTTAGCCGTCCTGCTGATGAACGCATTTGCACCACTAATCGACTATTGCGTCGTGCGTGCCAACATACGTCGTCGCCAACGTCGTCTCAAAGTAAACTCACAATCTCATGAATAAGCAGAGCAATACCTATACGATAGTCTACATCATCATTGCCGTGGTGGTCGTAGGTGCAGCTTTGGCTGTGACGGCTATGTCGCTGCGCGACAAACAGCAAGCCAATGCCGACGCCGACAAAATGAAGCAAATCATCAATGCGCTTCACCAACCCGAGACAACCGACAATATCAAAGATGTGTTCAACGAAATCGTCACGGCACAAATCATTGTCAACGACAGTGGCGAAACCGTCTACACCGCCGACAAAGGCGACAGCAAAGTGTTTGACATCAACATCGCCGACGAAATCACCAAAGACGCCGACCAACGTCAACTGCCGGTATATGTTTGCCAACTCAAAGACGGCTCAACAAAATATATCCTACCGGTTTACGGCGCAGGCCTTTGGGGCCCGATTTGGGGCTACGTCGCTGTCGACGACAACGGCTCAACCATCTATGGCGCCTACTTCTCTCACTCGGGCGAAACCCCGGGCTTGGGAGCCGAAATCGAAAAGCCCTATTTCGGCGAACGCTTCATCGACAAGCAACTGTTTAAGAACGGCGAATTTTTGCCTGTAGCCGTTGTCAAAGCCGGACAACATCCGGCCAACGACGCCGACTACGTCGACGGCATCTCGGGCGGCACCATCACCAGCAAAGGCGTAGGCGCTATGCTCGACAACTGTCTGTCGCCATACAAAGCATTTTTGCAAAACCTTTCTAATAAGTAATAGCTATGGCAGAGAAAATAAAGAATAAAGAGGTATTTTTCAACCCGTTCTCAAAGAACAACCCGGTTGTCGTACAAATCCTCGGCATCTGCTCGGCGCTCGCCGTCACTGCCAAATTAGAGCCGGCCATCGTAATGGGCCTCTCAGTCATCGCCGTTTTGGCCTTCTCAAACGTTATCATCTCATTGCTCCGCAATACGATTCCCACCAACATTCGTATCATCGTACAATTGGTAGTAGTAGCCGGATTGGTTGTCATCGTCAACCAATTGCTTTTGGCATTTGCCTACGACGTTGCCAAGCAACTATCAGTGTTTATCGGCCTGATTATCACCAACTGTATATTGATGGGACGCCTCGAAGCCTTTGCTATGGCAAACCGCCCTTGGCCCTCTTTCTTAGACGGCATCGGCAACGGCATCGGCTACACCATGATACTCGTCATCGTGGCTTTCTTCCGCGAACTGCTCGGTAGCGGCACGCTGTTTGGCATGCAAGTTATCCCCGACTCATTCTACGAAGCCGGCTATGCCAACAACGGCCTGATGATTTTGCCTCCGATGGCCCTTATCATCGTAGGTTGCATCATCTGGGTCCACCGCTCAATCAATAAAGACCTCCAGGAATAATCCTCAATATCACCACGCATCACCAATATGGAAAATTTCAATATATTCATACGTTCGATTTTTATCGACAACATGATTTTCGCCTACTTCCTTGGAATGTGTTCGTTCCTGGCAGTGTCGAAAAACGTCAAAACAGCCTTTGGCTTGGGTTTGGCTGTCACATTTATGTTGGTCATCACCCTACCGGTCAACTACCTGCTTGAGACCTACGTGCTCCGTGCAGGCGCACTGGCTTGGCTCGGAGCCGACTACGCCAACGTCGACTTGAGCTTCTTGTCGCTGATAATGTTTATTGCAGTCATCGCCTCTATGACTCAGCTGGTCGAAATGGCAGTCGAGAAATTTGCTCCCGCCCTGTATTCCTCGCTCGGCATTTTCTTGCCACTGATCGCCGTCAACTGCGCTATCTTGGGCGGCTCGCTGTTTATGCAACAACGCGACTTCCCCAACGTTGGCACCGCCCTGTTTGCCGGTGCCGGATGGGGCTTGGGTTGGCTTTTGGCCATCACCGCTATCGCCGCCATTCGCGAGCGCTTGGCTTGCTACTCCAACATCCCCAAACCGCTGCGCGGCGTGGGCATCACATTTATCCTGACCGGTCTTATGGGCATAGCTTTCATGAGTTTCCTCGGCATTAAAATCTGACGACCAATGACTATATCAACTATACTTTTGGAACAGAGCCTGATGACATCGACAATCATTGCCGGTGTAGGCATCTTTTTGGCTATTACACTGCTGTTGGTAATCATCTTGCTGATAGCTAAGAAATATCTCGTAAAATCGGGCGACGTCAACATCTCCATCAACAACAGCAACAATGTCACCGTCCCGGCCGGCAAATCGCTGCTCTCGACAATGGCCAACGAAAACGTATTCTTGCCCTCAGCCTGCGGTGGCAAAGGCAGCTGCGGTCAATGTCGCGTACAAGTGTTTGAAGGTGGCGGTCAAATACTGCCCACCGAAACCGTCCATTTCACACGCAAACAAGTGAAAGACGATTGGCGCTTGGCTTGCCAAGTAAAAGTGAAAGAAGATATGAAAATCGGCGTCCCCGCCTCAGTCTTAGACATCAAAGAGTGGGAATGCGAAGTAATATCAAACAAAAACGTCGCTACCTTCATCAAGGAATTTATCGTAGCGCTCCCCAAAGGCGAACACATGAATTTCGTCCCGGGCTCATACGCTCAAATCAAAATTCCACCCTACTCGATGGACTACGACAAAGACATCGACAAAGCCTCTATCGGCGAAGAATACATCCCCTCTTGGGAAAAATTCGGACTGTTTTCACTCAAATGTAAAAACACCGAAACCACCGTACGCGCCTACTCTATGGCCAACTATCCGGCCGAAGGCGACCGCATAATGCTTACCGTACGTATCGCCACCCCGCCCTTCAAACCAAAGCCCCAAGTAGGCTTCCAAGACGTAATGCCCGGTATTGCTTCAAGCTATATCTTCACCCTCAAACCCG
>CAZBBL010000098.1:0-7750 GCA_964490275.1 uncultured Barnesiella sp. | reverse complement strand
GCATGAGCATGAATTGGTAGTTGCGGAAGTATTGTTCTTGGGTGTGGGTGTCGTCGCAAGAGTAGCCCCAGACGGGACGGTCGGGCATGGTGATGTTGAGTACTTGGTCCCAGAGAATGCGGTCGTTTGGACGGCGGTTGCCTTGGTTGTAGACTTCGAGGCCTACCAAAGAGGGGTAGAGGGTGAAGTTTTCGGCGTGCCAAGATGGGGAGTTTTTCTCGCCGGTGGCATAGTCGTTGTCGAGGCTCCAATATTGTCCGGGGTGGTTGATAATTTGCATTCCGCCGAGGCTGTTGGTATATGCGTAGCTTTCGCGCAGAGAGGCAAATTCTTGGCCTTTGCGACCGGTGAAGAAGTCGTTGTGGTGGTTGAAGTAGCCTCCGGTTGATTCTTCCCATGAGTTGCGGTTGTCTTTACTGAGTTCGACGCTTGGTATGGCGAGGATGCCGAGTTGTTCGGGGATACGAGCCGACGATTCGGAGTTGAACAGTTCGAAGAGTTCCCATGGGTAAGG
The DNA here is from genome assembly GCA_964490275.1 of uncultured Barnesiella sp. GTDB lineage: Bacteria > Bacteroidota > Bacteroidia > Bacteroidales > Muribaculaceae > JAGBWK01. The sequence goes on along the minus strand of CAZBBL010000098.1, from coordinate 7,236 downwards.
GTTGTAGTCGTGGTCGGTGAGGCCGAGTATTTTGTAGCCTTTTGCGACGTATTGGTCGACGACGGCGGCTGTATTGAATTTGGTGTCGAACGATTGAGATGTATGTGTGTGGAAGTTGGCTTTATAACGGCCGATGGCGGTCCAATCGATGTCGTCGTAGGCGTTGACAGTGAGGTAGTATTGGTTGTCGATGGGGGTTGAGGATATTACTTTGATGGCGATTGTGGCGACGTTGTCTTTGGTTGATGAGCCTGAGACGGCGTTGACACTGAGGTAGTAGATGCCCGATTGGAGGTTGGTAAGGTTGGCGGTCCATGTTTGGCTGTCGACGGCAGTCAGCGAGACGCTATATGATGAGCCGAAGTTGTAGCTGCATGTCATGGTTGGGGTGCAGTGGCTGTCGGCGGGGAATCTGACGGTGACTTTAGAGTTTTTGCCGGCTGAGGTGACAGATGGCACTGCTGATAGCTCGTCGACGACGAGGGCGTCGATGGCGTCGCCCCAGGCGGTTTCGGTGATTTCGACGGTGTTGGTTTCGAAGTAGTATTGTATGTAGGCCTGGGTGCAGTCGGCGCCGACGCTATAGGTTTGGGTGATGGCGCCCATGTCGGTTTCGGTGTTGACGCTGCCATAGTGGATGGTGAAGGTTTTGTCGGAGCCGGTGAAGGCTACGGTGGCGTCGGTGCGGTGGTTGGAGTGGGCGGTCATGGTGACGGTTTCATCGGCGGCTACGACTCTAAATCCGGCCGAGGAGGCGGCTTTTGAGTCGAGGGTTTCGTCGCTTTTGATGATGACGCGGAGCCAAGAATGGTTGGTTTTCTTGGTTGAGAACGAGACGTTGTTGACCGACGAGCTGAGGTAGGTGACGCCTGAGGCGTCGTTGCGGCCTACGTTCCAATACACTTTTTGGTTGGTGACGCTGCTGCCGATGTCTTTGACGAGCATTTGGGCTTGGATGACGTCGCCCGAGGTGGTGACGAAGTTGTCGATGAGCGAGAATGCTACTGAGGTGTCGGCTACTACCGATGTTGAGCCGGCTTTATAATAGAATGTGTAGCTCGATGTGGCGATGTCGGCTTTGGGGGTTGCTATGGCTTGAGGGTTGGCTTGGGTGATGGTGACTGATGAGGCGGGGGTGTAGGCCGAGTTGACAAAGGCGGGATAGATTGTTGGGAATGCTTTGCCCCAGGAGGTGTCGTCGTGGATGGCGCCTTGGTAGGCGGTGAGCGTAGCGCGTGAGCCAAGGGCTGTGTAGAGGTCGGTGACGTCGTTTTTGATGACGTCGATTTCGTCGCTGCCATAGCTGAGGATGAAGCGCTGATTGGGTTGGGCGTCGGCAGCCAGGGCGATGAAGCTATCTTTGTTGAGCCATAGCATCGGCGAGAGGCTGACGGCTTGGCCAAAGAGGTCGGGGTGTTTGATGGCGGCGTAGACGCTGAGCAATCCGCCGAGGTCGGCTCCGAGGATTGTTGTGGCCGAGGCGTCGGTGTTGGTGCGATAGGTAGAGTTGACGTAGGCCATCACTTTGGAAATAAATTCGCTGAGGTAGGCATCTGAGCTGCCGCTGCCCATGAAGTCGGGGTGGGCATAGGGGATGTTTTCGGCGACAAAGCTATAGGTGGCTACCATGATGACGCCGTCTTGTCCGGCGTTTTGGAGGGTTTCGGCCGCTGTCGCTGCGTCCCACGAATCTTCGCCGAAGAAGTCGTCGCCGGCGTCGTCGCTACCGGCTGCCGAATAGCGTTGCTGCACGCCTACCATATAGACTACGGGGTAGGTTTTGCCCGAGGTGGAATAGCCCAACGGCAGCGACACTCTTACCTTGCGGTCGTAGCCGTTGACGTTGATGGTGGTTTCTTTGATGTCGGGGTTGTAGAGCGCAGCCCAGCTGCCAACGGTGTCGGGGTTGCCATAGGATGTGCGGTTGGCGATTTCGTTGCCTGAGGAGTCTTTTTCGACATATTTCCATGCCGGGCCGCTCAGATATTTATATCCCGAGGCGAGGTCGGAGGTGCTGACATTAGATAGGGTGACGCTGAAGGTGTTGTTGCCTTTGGAGGTCATTTCGATGGCGCCCTCGGCGTCCCAACCGTTGAAATTGCCGGCTACGTAGCACGCACGTGTGCCCGAGGGGACACTGACGGTCAGCGTCACGGCCTGAAGCGGCATGGCTGACAACACACAAAATAGGGCGAATAGAAGTTTATTCATGGATGAATTAGCTTTAGAGAAATGTGAATAATTGCGTCACGGGCCAACCTATCGGTATGGCTATGAGATAAGTAACAAATGCAAATGTAGCAACTTTTTCGTATTTAACAAAAAAGTTTTAACTTTGTAATGTATGAAGACACTGAATTTGTTTTTTCTGCTACTGATAGCGCTGTCGAGCTGCCGTGGCGGTGGCTCGGTCGGCAAGGATGTAGGCTCGTTTAACGACACTATCTACGCGCCCCATCAAGCCAAAGGCTTTGCGCTGCTGACCGACTCGGCCGGGTGTGGCACGCTCTTGCGCGTCGACAATCCTTGGCAAAACGCCTCTGACGTAGCTACTTATCTATATCTGTCGCAAGGCGACGAGCCCGCGCCCGAGGGGTTGGACGCTCAGGTGGTTCACGGTCAGGCACGCCGCATCGTGGCTATGTCGTCGACCTTCGTCGCTATGCTCGACAAGCTCGGCGAGGCCGACCGCATTGTCGGCGTCTCGGGCATCGATTTCATCAGCAGCGAAGCTGTCAAGGCGCGTCGTGGCGAGATTGTCGACGTAGGCTATGAGGGCAACGTCGACTACGAGAAGCTCATGTCGGTCAACCCCGACTTGGTGTTGCTCTACGGCGTCAACGGCGCCAGCGCTATGGAGCCCAAGCTACGCCAACTCGCCATTCCCTACGTCTACATAGGCGACTACCTCGAGGAGTCGCCAACGGCCAAGGCCGAATGGCTCGTGGCCTTGGGTGCAATCGTGGGCTGCCGACAGAAGGCCCAAACTATCTATCAAGCCATAGCCGACCGCTACGACGCTCTGCGCCAAAGCGTTGAGGCCTCGACAGAGCGCCCCACGGTGATGATTAATGCTCCGTATGGCGATGCATGGTTTATGCCGTCGGTGTCGAGCTATATGGTAAGGCTCATTGAGGATGCCGGCGGGCGATATGTCTACCCCGACAACACGTCTGACGCCTCCGTGTCGATCGACATGGAGCAAGCCTATCTACTTGCCAACCAATCTGATATATGGCTCAATCCCGGCACCGCCACGACCCTCACGGAGCTGACGTCGCAGCTGCCCCGCTTCAGCGACTGTAGCGCCGTCAAAGCCCTACGCGTCTACAACAACAATGCCCGGCTGACTAAGGGCGGTGGCAACGATTTCTATGAGTCGGCCGTCGTCAACCCCGACGTCGTCCTTTCAGATTTGATAAAAATATTCCACGGCCACGCCGATTCGCTAACCTATTACCGACAATTGAAATGAAACGCATACCGATATTGATGGCGTTGCTGATTGTCGCAGTCGCCGTGCTGTTTGTAGTCGACCTTACAGTCGGCTCGGTAGCCATCTCCATCGGCGACGTCGTCGCAGCCCTCACCGGCGGCGACTGCCCCGCGACAACCGCTACCATCGTCTGCGACATACGCCTGGTGAAAGCCATCGTGGCGCTGTTGGCCGGAATGGCACTGTCGGTAAGCGGTCTGCAGATGCAGACACTGTTTCGCAACCCCCTGGCCGGCCCCTACGTGCTCGGCGTAAGTTCGGGCGCAAGCCTGATGGTGGCGCTGTTTATCCTCGGCGCACCGGCGTTGGGATTGGCCTCGTCGACCTTCATGTCGGGATTGGGCACCGCCGGCGCCGCCTGGATAGGTTCGGCCCTGGTGCTCGGCATCATCGCCGCCGCCTCGCGTCGCATCAAAGATATCATGGTCATCTTGGTGCTCGGCATCATGGTAGGCTCGGCCGTCAGCGCCATCGTGCAGATATTGCAATATATGAGCTCTGACGAAGCTCTCAAAGCATACGTCGTATGGACCATGGGCTCGCTTGGCAACGTCACCTCCTCGCAACTGCCACTGATAGCCACAGCCATCGCCATAGGCCTGCTGCTGGCCGTGGCCACCGTCAAACCCATGAATATGCTGCTCCTTGGCGAAGAATATGCCTCGACCATGGGCCTCAACCTCCACCGCACACGCTCGCTCATCTACCTCTCCACCATACTGTTGGCCGGCACGGTCACAGCCTTCTGCGGCCCCATCGGCTTCATCGGCCTGGCCATGCCTCATGTGGCCCGCCTGCTCTCAGCCACCGCCGACCATCGCGCATTGCTGCCCGCCACAGCCTTGGCCGGAGCCGCAGCAATGTTGCTCTGCGACATCGTCGCCAAGATATTCGTCCTGCCCATCAACGCCATAATGTCGCTCATCGGCATACCTATCGTCATCTGGATTGTTTTACGTAAGTCGATTTCACTATGATAGAGCTACGCAACCTCAGCTTGGGCTACGACCGACAAACACTGGTCGACAACGTCAACGCAACATTCAGCCGTGGCCGATTGTGCGCCCTATTGGGACGCAACGGCTCAGGCAAATCGACCCTGCTTCGCGCCATCGCCGGTCTGGGCAAACCCTCGTCGGGCCAAATCGTCATCGACGGCAATCCCCTACCCCTGTCGCCCTACCGACTGTCGCGCACCGTCGCCTTCGTCAACACCTCGCGCATACGCATCGCCAACCTCCGCTGCTGCGACGTCGTCGCCCTCGGACGCGCCCCCTACACCAACTGGTATGGCCGCATGCAACCTTCCGACAGCCAAATCGTAGCCGACGCCCTACAGATGGTAGGCATGGCCGACTACGCCCGGCGCACTCTCGACAAAATGAGCGACGGCGAATGTCAACGCATCATGATCGCACGAGCCTTGGCACAAGACACCCCCGTAGTGTTGCTCGACGAACCAACCTCATTCCTCGACCTGCCCAACCGCTACGAAATTTGCCGACTGCTCCAAACCCTGGCCCACGACCGCGACAAATGCGTGCTCTTCTCTACCCACGAACTCGACATCGCCCTAAAAATGGCCGACGACATCGCCCTCATCCACAACCCCCAACTCACCTCCATGACAGCCACCTCCATGGCCGCCTCGGGCCTCATCAGCGACACATTCAGCATACCGCAATGACATCGCAGCCCTCCAATTTTTCAAGCAAAAAGTTGGCAAAATCAAAAAACTTATTTACCTTTGCAGACGCAACGCCCAGGTGGCGGAATGGTAGACGCGCTCGTTTCAGGTGCGAGTGGTGAGAGCCGTGCAGGTTCGAGTCCTGTTCTGGGCACAGAAAAACCCCTTTAACTCATTGAGTTTTAGGGGTTATTTTTTTTCAATAAGCAACCAATAAGCAAACTCTAACAACATAGGTGCTTTTTGGTGTCAATCTCGGCTCTCTTTTGCGTTTGGGATTATTGTTCCAATGAGTTTTCCTTGAGCAAAAAATCATAAATGCTCATTATTGTAGTTCCGGCTTCTGTGCGAATAATCGGAGTTTCTTCGCCTACAATAATAATCTTTTTGAATGAATCATCAATATTGCGCAATGAAGCTTCTTCTTGTCTAAATTTTTCTTCGTCCGGCATACGATAAGCCGACTGAATATAATAACGTTTACTTCCGAGATTGCAAACAAAATCTACTTCAAGCTGAACACGAACACGTTTATCATCTTCTGTTCTTCGCTGAATGGGAACCACACCTACATCAACATTGAAGCCCATAATGCGCAACTCGTTATATATTAGATTTTCCAGTAAGTGAGTAAATTCCGGCTGTCGGAAGTTAAGGCGAGCATTGCGTAATCCTTCGTCTATAAAATAATATTTGAAAGGACTCTCAATATATTTCTTACCTTTGATGTCATAGCGGCTTGCCCTCTCAATAATGAATGAGTCACAAAGGTATTCAAGATACGATGAAATCGTTTTATTTCCTACTTTCTCATGTTTGACGCTCTCAAATGAGTTCGCAAGTTTTGTTGGATTGGTCAAACCTCCAATAGACGATGCTAATATGTTAAGCAACTCATCCAGAACTTCTTTATTCCGAATTTTATAGCGGTCAACTATATCTTTTTTATATGTGTGTTCCATAAGACTCTTAAGGAACTCTGACTTTTGCTCATCAGTGTCTAATAACACTACCTGAGGCAACCCTCCAAATAACATGTGGTGATTCAGAGCATTAGTCATAGATAGACCGCTAATTGGGTAATACTCCTTGAAACTCAACGGATGCACTTTAATTTCATAGCCTCGACCTCTGAATGTCGTTATCACGTCCTTAGACAGAAACCTTGCGTTACTCCCGGTAACGTAAACATCCACATTCTTCATATGGAGATAACTATTCAGCACGTCCTCAAATTCGGGAACATGTTGAATTTCGTCAATCATCACATAATAATCTTTTTCATCTGTTAGCTTGGAATCAATATACTCAAGTAGAACATCGGGATCTCTTAAGTATTTATTACGCCTATCTTCAAGATTAATATTTATTATGTGGTCGTCCTCTACACCTTGACTTTTAAGCCACTCTGCGTAAAGGTCGGACAAAAGGAATGACTTGCCACAGCGTCTTACGCCTGTAACAATCTTTATCATGCCATTATGACGGCTCGATATAAGCTTCTGAAGATAGGTCGGTCGATTAATTATCATATCTATTACTAAAAACTGTGCCTTGTCACGCTTTTTAGTAATGCAAAGTTGGGGCTTTTCTCTGAATTTGCCAAATTTTCCTGTCTTTTCCACTCCTTTTATATTATTACTGTCCGCTAAACCATAAAGGCTCTTGCCCAACCTCTTGAAAGATAGAAGTTGGGCAAATTTGATGTTAGGCGATGAGGACGCCGATTTACTCGTAACCCCGTACACCGTCAGGTGTGCGGGGTATGAGCCCAAAATACGAATGGTGTCCGCCAAGGACACCGATTTCTTGCCATCTGCATAGCCTTCACACAAAAAATCGATGTCCTGTCGGACATCCCTCGTCGCTCGACGATTTGCGTCGCTTACGCTCCGCTCGGGCGCGATAAATCACGCCCCTACATCGTTGTAGCCAACTTCGGGGCGGAACGCTATTTTTAACAATTCAAGAGTGACATTTTGTCACATTTGGGGCTTGGCGGGAGATTATTTTTACGCCATAACTAAAAATCCCTTCTTATTATTATGGCAAA
>CAZBBL010000097.1:0-7763 GCA_964490275.1 uncultured Barnesiella sp. | reverse complement strand
GTGCTACCGAAATGAGCAAGCAAAACCCCTGCTACGATGCATGGCAGCACCGGCAGCAGGGGCGTATGTGGAATGCGATTGGTCAATATCTTATAGTGTCAGCATGACGACAGCAAAACTTGCTACGCCGATGATAATCCAAAGCAATATAGCAAGCAACAACGGCTTAAACCCTACCTCTTTGATAGTAGCGAGCGAAAGGTTTGCGCCAATAAAGAAGAGAGTCACAACCAGCAGTTTCTTAGCCATATAGACGATAGCCGTGGTAAGAGCCTCGGGCAGGTTGCAGTAGGATGTGATGAGCATAGCCACAACAAACAGCAAGATAAACCAAGGTATCGAAACCTTCACCTTGTTTTTGTCGCGGAATATAAACATCGTAGCAAAGGCCAAGGGTATAATCCAAAGCGCACGTGTGCACTTGACAACGGTAGCTATATCACAAGCCGCATCAGAGAAGGCAGCACCCGCACCAACCACCGACGAGGTGTCGTGGATAGCGATAGCGGCCCATGTGCCAAACTGCTGATCGGTCATCTCAAACATTCTACCGAGTGGCGGGAATATAAACAGAGCTATAGCGTTGAGAATGAAGATAACGCCAAGCGACACAGCCATCTCCTTATCGTTGGCATGAACGACCGGACCGACAGCAGCAATAGCGCTACCACCACAAATTGCCGTACCCGACGAAATCAAATAGGCCGTTTTACGATTAAGATGCAACCAATAGCCGATAAGCACGCCCATCACCATAACGCCTATCACAGAGACAATAGTGAAAGCCATGCCTTGGCCGCCCGACTGCAAAGCGCGGTCGATGCTCATACCAAAGCCCAAACCTACCACCGATACCTGCAACAGATATTTCGAAGCTTTTTTGTTAAACTTCGGATAGGGCAATTTAAAGGCAAAAGCATATATCAAACCGACAAAAAGCGCTATCGGAGCGTCTACCACAGGAAGATTGAATAGGTCAAACGGAAATAAAATCAAAACAATGATAGCCAAATAGATAATTTTGGCAATTAACGATGATGAAGATGTGTTCATAGCAGAGTGTATGTATGTGATAATTATTCGTTCCAGATGCGCCACGAGGCGAATGCTTGCAACAGTAGCATCTCCAAGCCGTTTTTGGTTTCAGCTCCATGCTCGGCCGAGAGCTTCATAAATTTAGTGACGTCGGGATTATAGAGCAAATCATAGCAAAGATGGTCGGGCGTCAACAGCTCATAAGGTATGTCGGGACAAGCATCCATATGAGGATACATTCCCAGCGGCGTAGTGTTGACAATCACCAAATGGTCGGCCATCACTTCAGCCGTCAAATCGCCATAAGTCAACACCCCTTGGCGCGGCGTGCGCGACACCAATGTTGGTTCAACTCCAAGGTTTTCCAATCCGCGAACTATAGCCTTCGACGCGCCGCCCGTGCCCAACACAAGAGCCTTCTTATGACGTTCGCCCAACAGCGGAGCTATCGAGTCTGAAAAGCCTATCACATCAGAGTTATACCCCTTGAGTTTCAGCGAGTTCTTGCCTCGGATAAACTTTATGACGTTGACCGCACCGATTTTGGCTGCATCCTCATCGAGCTCATTCAGGTAGGGAATCACCTGCTCCTTATAGGGAATAGTCACATTCATGCCGTTAAGCTCGGGATACTCACTGAGCACCTCCATAAAATCGCCGATATCGGGCAATTCAAAATTGAGATAGCGCGCAGCTATATTTTCAGCCTGAAATTTTTGGTTGAAATAGTTTTGCGAGAAGGAATGAGTGAGGGGAAATCCTATCAAACCATAAATCTTTTCTGCGTTTGTGTCCATTGGCAACGTTTGAAATCACTATAATTTTATCGCAAAGATAATTGTTTTATATCATTTTTACGCAATTTTGTCAAATGATTGTATTATCTTTGTAGGCCACATTCTTCCAATCGGGCCATAACCTAATGACCTAATATCACAAAAGGCACCAACACTGATGAAATATATAGGAGCTCATGTCTCTACATCGGCGGGCGTCAGCAACGCCCCTATTAATGCGCACGAAATAGGCGCTAAGGCCTTCGCTTTGTTTACCCGCAACCCTTCTCGCTGGCAATCAAAGCCCATATCTGAGGCCGAAGCCGAAAAATTTAAAATCCGCTGCGCCGAAAACGGATTTACCCCCGACCATATCCTGCCCCACGACAGCTATCTGATCAACCTCGGAGCCCCCGACGACGAAAAACTCCAAAAATCACGCGAGTCTTTCGCCGACGAGCTTGTGCGCTGCCAACAATTGGGCCTGACGATGCTCAACTTCCACCCCGGCTCTCACCTCAACCTGGTAGAGCCCGACAAATGCATCGCCACCATAGCTCAATCAATCAACATCGCCCTCGACAACTCTTTTGGCGTAAAAGCCGTCATCGAAACAACCGCCGGACAAGGGTCAAACCTCGGTTGGGCATTCGACCAAATCGCCGCAATCATCGACGCCGTTGAAGACAAATCGCGCGTCGGCGTATGCGTAGACACCTGTCACACCTTCGCGGCCGGCTACGACCTCGCTACCCCCGACGGCTACAAAGCCACATGGAAAGCCTTCGACGAAACCATCGGCCTGAAATATCTCAGCGCTATGCATCTCAACGACTCCAAAAAAGGACTCGGCTCTCGCGTCGACCGCCACGAATCGCTCGGCAAAGGCTGTATCGGCGAAACCTTCTTCAGCTTGCTGATGAACGACCCCGCCTTCGACAACATACCGCTGATTCTCGAAACGCCCAATGTCGACATCTGGGCCGACGAAATCAGTTGGCTCTACTCGCTAATTAAAAACAAATAATAAACTATCACAACTCATCACCAATCATGAAAACTAAACCCGACTTGAGCTTTATGAAGCTTTGGAATCTGAGTTTCGGATTCTTTGGCGTTCAGATTGCCTATGCCTTGCAGAGTTCTCAGGTGAGCCGTATCTTCTCCACTATCGGAGCCGATCCCCACGACCTGAGCTATTTTTGGATTCTTCCCCCTCTGATGGGCCTCATCGTACAACCTATCATCGGCACCGCCAGCGACCGCACATGGAACCGCTTCGGCCGCCGTCTCCCCTACTTAATCCTCGGCGCTGCCATTGCCATCATCGTCATGTGCTTCCTCCCCAACGCCGGTAGCCTTGGCCTCACAGTGTCGTCGGCAATCATCTTCGGATTGATTATGCTGATGCTGCTCGACACCTCAATCAACATGGCTATGCAACCGTTCAAAATGCTTGTCGGCGACATGGTCAACGAAAAGCAAAAAGGCCTTGCCTACTCTATCCAGAGCTTCCTTTGCAATGCCGGTTCGGTTGTCGGCTACATCGCTCCTATCATCCTCGCACTGTTCCTGAGCAACACCGCCCCCACCGGCCAAGTGCCCCCGACAGTGACCGTAGCCTTCTATCTCGGCGCTGCCATCCTGCTGCTTTGCGTCGTCTACACCTTCGCCAAAGTAAAAGAGATGCCCCCGGCCGAATATGCCGAATATAACGGCGCTCCCGAAGAGAGCGAAAGCAAAGGCAACTTCTTCGTCTCTATGGCAAAACTGTTGGTTCACGCCCCCAAAGTATTCTGGACCGTCGGTTTGGTTCAATTCTTCTGCTGGGCCGCATTCCTCTATATGTGGAGCTACTCTACCGACGCCATCGCCGGCAGCGCATTCAAAGCCCCCTCTGTCAACAAAGTTGCAAGCATCCAAATCAATGGCCAATCTTACGGCGACAAATACATCTTCGCCGGAGACAAGCTTATTGTTGACGACGGCAAGCTCACCATCGCAGGCATCAACGTCGATGGCGAAGTCGTAGCCGCACAAACCGTCACCAACGCCAATGGCGATACAATCGTTGCCGAAGGCCAAATCCTCTACAAAGAAGGTGTCGCTATCGCCGCTCCCGGCGAAGCTTTCGCCAACGCCGGCCAAACTATCAACGTCGACGGCCAAGCCATCACAGTCAACGACGCCGCATCGACCGTGACAGCCCTCTCGCAAGTGACGACCGACGACAAACTCACATCGGCCCACATCGCCAAATTGGTCAACGGAGAATACGAAACCGAGCAAGTTGAAGACATCCCCGCTGCCAACGGCGCCGACATCAACATCGTCTACGACACCGTGCTCAACGCCCAATCAAAAGAATATCAAGAAGCCGGCAACTGGAATGGTATATTGCTCGCCGTGCAAGGCCTTGTAGCCGTGCTCTGGGCATTAGTTCTCCCCCGCTTCCGCAACCGCAAAATGGCCTACTCTCTCAGCCTCCTCATCGGCGCCATCGGCTTCATCTCTATCTTCTTTATCGCCGACAAATGGCTCTTGCTCGTATCTTACGGCATCGTAGGTTGCGCTTGGGCCGCCATGTTGGCTATGCCGTTCACCATATTGACCAACGCCCTTACCGGTGGCAATATCGGCGCTTACCTCGGTTTGTTCAACTGCACAATCTGCGTACCCCAAATTATTGCAGCTCTCTGTGGCGGATTCCTCCTCGCCCTCGCTCCCGTAGCCGAAGGCCAAGCTCCGCAAACAATCTTCATGCTCCTATGCTCAGGTATCTTATTGATTCTCGGCGCTCTCGCCGTTTGGAACATCAAAGAAACCTCAGGCGAAGCCGCACGGAACAAACAATAACCCAACGCCTCATCCACCCTACCATACGACGCCTCGCAGACCACTGCGGGGCGTCTTTTTTGTACCCTCTCGTCAACTTTTATCGCTATCGCTTGTTTACAATCTATCATTCTTCATTATCTATACTCTCCAATATGAAACACACACTACCCATTATCCTAATACTGATTTACACATCAGCCAACTTGATATTCAACGAAACATCGCAGCAGATTATCTCGACTCTCAATTGACACCGACTCTCGCCTCGATGATTTCACCCTCCCCTTCTTACCCACCTCTAACCACCGCGAAAAACTATCATTATTTTCTCAAAACAACCACCTAATAAAACTTTATCTATGAATCATCTTGTAACTCAGTTGGAAGTGCAGCAAGCTCTCGACAAAGCCTATCAAAAAGCCCTGCCCTTGACCATGGGAAACATCGCCGCCAATGTCCACGGCTACGACCCCGACAAATTTGGCATCTCCGTAATCCTCTCCGACGGCACACAATTTCACACCGGTGACACCGACTCTCCCTCTCCGCTCGGTGGCATTTTCCGCATACCCGTCGCTACCATTCTCCTCTCTCAAACCTCCCCCGAACAACTAATCGAAAAAACATCCTGCGGCTGTGGCTGCAACGACCGCCACTCCGAGCAACAGAAGCTTCCAATCTGCCGTCATATCCTACGCGCCGTCAGCGCCATCGAACCTATCCACGACAGCGATGCCAAATGGGGCATCATACAAGACTCCCTGATAAAACTCATGGACGACCCGCCTCAACTCGACATGGCCCTCTATCAAGCCTCTAAAATCAACGCAAAAAACCACAATGTCATCAACCGTCTCGCCGACGAAGAGTTTTATCTCTACGACGACGCCAATATCGCCGTCGACCTGCTCCTCAAAGCCAAAGCCATGACTGCCACCACGCGCCAACTGGCCACCATGGGCGCAACCTTAGCTGCCGACGGCTTCAACCCCGTCAGTGGCCAAACAGCCTTCGCCGACCATATCTCACGCCACGTCATCGGCATGATTGCAGCCAAAGGCATCCACAAATCCACCCTGAGCTGGAACGTCAAAGTCGGCCTCCCGGCCCGTTCAAGTAAAGCCGGCGCCATCGTCGCCATCCTCCCCGGTACACTTGCCATCGCAGCCTACTCGCCACGCATCAACGAAGACGGCGTCTCTATCCGCGCCTCACAAGCTATCGCCGACTTCGCCCGGACACTCAACCTCAACGCATTCCAAGCCAAACGCACCAAAATAGTGCCATAACCTCTCATCACTCTCTCTATTATATATCCAACGGCCGAGCCGACTTCTTGACGAGCTCGGCCGTTTTGTTGCCGTTACAATTATCAATTTACTATTGTTTTTGCATTTATTCTTACATTTTGTTGTATTTATAAAATATTTACTTTACCTTTGCAACATATCCAATTAGGTAAAGCAATTTATTCTAATCACATTTCTATAATAAGTCAATTATGAAAGCAACCGAAGTTATCGACGATTTGCGTCGTCGTTTCCCCAACGAACCCGAGTATCTGCAAGCTGTTGAAGAGGTGTTGACTACAATCGAAGACACCTACAACGAACACCCCGAATTTGAACGCTACAACCTTATCGAACGTCTTTGCATCCCCGACCGCATCTATTCATTCCGCGTATCATGGGTCGACGACAAAGGTCAAGTGCGCAACAACATGGGCTACCGCATCCAACACAACAATGCCATTGGCCCGTACAAAGGCGGTATCCGTTTCCACTCTTCGGTCAACCAATCAATATTGAAGTTCCTCGCCTTCGAGCAAACCTTCAAAAACTCCCTCACCACCCTCGCCATGGGTGGCGCTAAAGGCGGTTCCGACTTCTCTCCACGTGGCAAAAGCGACATGGAAGTGATGAGATTCTGCCAAGCATTCATCAACGAGCTTTGGCGCCACATCGGCCCCGACACCGACGTCCCTGCCGGCGATATAGGCGTAGGTGGACGTGAAGTAGGCTACATGTATGGCTGGTACAAAAAAATGAAACAAGAATTTACCGGCACCTTCACCGGCAAAGGCCTCGAATTTGGCGGCTCACTGATTCGCCCCGAAGCCACAGGCTATGGCAACGTCTACTTCTTGCTCAACATGCTCGCCACAAAAGGCATCGACATCAAAGGTAAACGCGTAGCCATCTCCGGCTCGGGCAACGTCGCCACCTACACCGCACAAAAACTGCTCCAACTCGGCGCTAAAGTCGTCTCCCTGAGCGACTCCGACGGCACAGTTATCATCCCCGACGGCATCACCGACGAACAACTCAAATTCGTCTTCGAACTCAAAAACATCTACCGCGGACGTATTCGCGAGTTCGCCGAAGAATACAACCTCCCCTACTACGCCGGACAACGCCCCTGGACACTCGTTAAATGCGATATCGCCATGCCCTCGGCCACCCAAAACGAACTCAACGGCGACGAAGCTCGCGCACTATTAGACAACGGCACATTCGCCGTCAGCGAAGGCGCCAACATGCCCTCTACACCCGAAGCCATCAAAGAGTTTCTCGCAGCCAAAATCCTCTATGCCCCAGGCAAAGCAGCCAACGCAGGCGGCGTATCAGTTTCAGGCCTCGAAATGGCCCAAAACTCCCAGAAACTCTCTTGGAGCGCCGAAGAAGTCGACGCCAAACTCCGCGGCATCATGAAAGCCATCCATGAGCAATGCGTCAAATATGGCTCCGAAGGCGACGACTACGTCAACTACGTCAAAGGCGCCAACGTAGCCGGCTTCATGAAGGTCGCACGCGCTATGATGGCTCAAGGCATCGTCTAACCCGCCCCTATCGCAAAAAAAATGCACATCGCCATCTCTCGCCTTACAACTTGTAAAGCAACTTCTTAACCCCTAAAATCTCTGCGGAATCAACCTCCGCAGAGATTTTTTTCGCAAAAAAATCTCCCAAAACGCTTGCTATTTCAAAAAAAAGACGTACCTTTGCAACGCAATCGACAAAGCGGAGGTCGTAAGACTAACAAACAAGTCGACAACATTGACAATTTGCGAAAATAGCTCAGTTGGTAGAGCACAACCTTGCCAAGGTTGGGGTC
>CAZBBL010000096.1:0-7781 GCA_964490275.1 uncultured Barnesiella sp. | reverse complement strand
TCCCATCAAGAGGATGCACCCACGTTGTAGGGGCGAAATTCATTTCGCCCGCTCTTCTCAAACGCCTGAATGATTGTTGTTTGCGTCGCTTACGCGCCGCTCGGGCGAAATTAATTTCGCCCCTACATTCATGATGCAACCTACCATGGTCGTGGCGTCCGCGAGGACGCCGATTTACTCGTAACCCCGTACACCGCCAGGTGTAAGGGGTATGAGTCCAAAACACGGATGGTGTCCGCCAAGGACACCGATTTCTTGCCATCTGCATAGCCCGCCACCCTCAAACGCTTCCACCATCATTGTAGGGGCGAAATTCATTTCGCCCGCTCCCCCTCAAACACCTGAATGATCGCTATTTGCGTCGCTAACACGACGCTCGGGCGAAATGAATCACGCCCTTACAACCCGTAATTCTTTGTATTTTTACTCATGGATGTATGAAAATTAAAAAGTTTTACTACTTTTGTGGCGAAATGCCTAAATTATCTATTATCATACCTGCTTACAACGCTGCAAAGACTATCGAATTAGCGCTACAAAGTATCCTCCGCCAGAATATGGAGGATACAGAGGTCATCGTAGTCAACGATGGCTCAACCGACGCGACGCTCGAAATAGTCAATCGCATCAAATCCGAAAACAGTTCGCCTACAACGATTCGCGTGATATCACAAGAAAATAGGGGAGTCTCAGAGGCTCGCAATGTAGCCATCAAGGAGGCTCGCGGGCGCTATTGGACGACGGTTGATGCCGACGACGAAGTGATTGACGGTGGGCTGCAAGCGCTGTTAGCTGCTGCCGAGAGAGATGGATATCCCGAAATGGTCTACAGTAGTTTCATCACTTGTAAAACTCAACAGCAACGTGTAGAGTGCCTGATTAAGGATGCTACTATCGTAGGCAATGAAACCGGACTGAAGGTAGCGCAACAAGTGCCGTTCTATCACTACATTACTGCATGGGCAAAATTGTTTAACCGCGAATTTACCATCAAAAACGATTTGTGGTACATAACCGGAATGACAAAAAATGAAGATACAGAGTTCGCTTGGCGGCTACTCCCCAAACTCAAGTCGGCGACTACCATTTCAACACCTACCTATCTGTATAATGATTATAATCCCGGAGTGACATCAAAGTTTTCAAATCCGAAAGAATTTGACTGTTTGTTTTATGCCCACAAGGTGGTCCTCGACAACGTCTCGAAACTATCGACTGAGGACAAGGTGGCTCCGATACGTGAATCCATGCTCGAACAGACAACCTTTGTGGTTTTCCATCTACTGATTTTGATGTATAGTTCAAACTATCGCGGTAAACGGAAACTTTTTAAATCGGCTTACTCTCAAGCAGCAGCCCTTGGCGCAGATTTCAACAAATACTGCCGTTATGGGTTCCCAAAGATAATTACGAGATTGCTCAAAACCGGCACATGGCTGCCACACATCGCGTTCTTAATTGTTTGCAAAACGCCGGCGCTGAGAAAGCGGCTGAGTTGTTGAGCAAGCAAGTTGAATGAATAGGTGCTTCAATTTATTTCATATTATATCAATACTTACTTATCTAACATATACCTAATGCTAAAACTATCTATAATCGTCCCGGCCTATAACGCCGAACGGACCATCGAAACCACACTTCGCAGCATACTCCGACAAAATATGGAGGATGCCGAAGTGATAATCATCAACGATGGCTCGACCGACGCTACACTCAGTATAATCAACAACGTCGTTGCGACTGTGGCGACAAAAATGGAAGTCAAAATAATTTCGCAAGAGAACAAAGGCCTGTCGGAGACAAGAAATATCGGCATCCGCACAGCTCGAGGACTCTATTGGACGACGGTCGATGCCGACGACGAAGTGGTTGACGGTGGGCTGCAAGCGCTGTTAGCCGCAGCCGAACGAGATGAATATCCCGACGTAATATACGGAAACACAGACGTTTACAACATAATAGGGGGGGGGTATTCAATGAGCAATATCGAATGTTATCGCAATGACGACGCGACTTTAAGCGGCGACTATACTGCCGCCAATGTTGTTGAACGATTTTGGGAGAATGCCCCTGACAAATTTGGGTGCACTTATGTAACTGCATGGGGAAAAATTTTTAAACGCGATTTTACCGTAGACAACAACTTATGGTTCACTCGCGATATGTTTAAGAATGAAGACCTCGAATTTACTTGGCGTATGTTGCCCAACATGACGTCAGCTACATTTGTCGACGTGCCGGTTTATAAATACCTCGCCTACAACTCATATATGACCGCGAAATTTAGAGGTAAAGCCGAAATCGATTCCTACGTTGCTTCACGCATTGTAATGTTTAAGAATTTCGCGAAATTGGCCGATAACGGAAATTTAAGGAGCATAGAGACTAAACTACGGAAACTGATGGCCAACGATTTGTATGTCTTGAGCATACAAATATACGACTCAAAGTATCAGGGCAAGCACAAAATGCTGAAGCAACTGCGCAACGCGGCAAAAGAGATCGACATCGATATGTGTAGGTACTTCCCGAGCGGATTCTCCAACAAACTTGCCAAACTGTTTAAACACAGCACATGGCTGACTCACATCACGCTTACGTTGGTTTGCCGGACACCTTCTTTGAGGAGGCGATTGAGCGTGCCGATAGAATAGTGTCAACAACTTTTATGGCAATTTTAATAGCGCCTTACGAGTAATTTTATAACTTTGCGGTTGAAGATATGAAACGCATCGATCGAGAAACCGTACAACGCATATTAGACACCGCCGACATCGTAGAGGTGGTGAGCGATTTTGTGACGCTAAAACGTCGCGGCGCCAACTATATAGGTCTTTGTCCGTTTCACAACGAGCGCACACCATCGTTCTCCGTTTCGAAATCGAAAGGCATCTGCAAATGCTTCAGTTGTGGCAAGGGTGGTAGCCCTGTCAACTTCGTCATGGAGCATGAGCAAATGTCGTTTAACGAAGCATTGCGCTACCTCGCTGCCAAATATCATATCGAAATCAAAGAGCAGGAGCTGACCGACCAAGAGCGCCAAGCCGACTCTGACAGAGAAAATATGCTCGCGCTCAACGCCTTCGCGATGCAGCATTTCGAAGACAACCTGCTCAATACGTCAGACGGCCGCGATATAGGCTATGCCTATTTCCGAGAGCGTGGCATATCAGACGCAGCCATATCTAAGTTTCATCTCGGCTATGCTCTCGAAAAAAGCACCGAACTCTACCAAGCAGCGACGTCGAAAGGATACAACGAGAAGTTTTTGGCCGATACCGGGCTCTGCATCCACACCGACAACAACCGCTGGTATGACCGCTTTAAAGGGCGCGTAATATATCCGGTGTTTTCAATCTCAGGCAAAGTTTTGGCCTTTGGCGGACGCACATTGCGCAACGACAAAACCGTTGCTAAATATGTCAATTCGCCCGAATCTATCATCTATTCCAAAAGCCGCGAGCTCTATGGCCTCTATCAAGCCAAACACTCGATAGCCCGCAAAAACAAATGTATATTGGTCGAAGGCTACATGGATGTAATATCTATGAGCCAAAGCGGAGTCGAAAACGTAGTAGCTTCGTCGGGCACATCCTTGACCGAGGGGCAGATACGCTTGATTCACCGCTTTACCGAAAACGTCACCGTCATCTACGACTCTGACGCTGCCGGCATCAAGGCTTCGCTGCGCGGTATCGACATGTTGTTGGCCGAAGGGCTCAACATAAAAGTAGTGTTGCTGCCCGATGGCGACGACCCCGACTCATTTGCGCAAAACCACACCGCCACCGAAGTGGAGGAATATCTCGCTCAACACGAAACCGACTTCATCAGATTTAAGACAGCAATATTGCTCGACTCGACAAACGGCGACCCGTTGGAACGCTCGCGCGTCATCAATGATATCGTACGCTCAATATCTGTAATACCCGACGAAATCACACGTTCGGTCTACATCAAAGAGTGTAGCCGCAGCCTCGACATCGACGAGAAGGTGTTGACTCTGCAAACATCAAAACTTATCAACGAGCGACGCGAGAAATCAAATCAGCGCCCACAGTCATTGCAAACTCAGACTCCCGACGAAACACCGGCCGACAGCCAACCTACAAGTTCGGCAATCAGTCAATCGGCCGCTGTCCAAGGTCTCAACGACGACAGCTCGCTATATCCATTTGAACGAGAACTCGTGCGCTACGCCGTGCGCTACGGCATGTTGCAACTGTCGACATTCAACGAAGATGGCTCATCGTCGACTATCGACGTGGTCAACTTCATAAAAATGGAACTCGAGTATGAGCAGCTTCATTTTACCAATCAGGCCTATGCAGCTACATTCAACGCCTGCATAGAGTTGGCCGACACTCGATTTGAAGCCGACTACGAAAAGTTTACAGCCGAATCATCAGCCCTGCGCGCGCAACAATGGAACGAAGGCATCGAACAATTGCGTCAAACCGCCGACAACCTCGACCAAATAAAGAATGGCGAAAAAACTTTGAATCAACAGATTGACGAAGATTTCGCCCGGCGCGACATCGATTTCCGCACAAATTACGCCATACGCCAATTAGTTTCATCACCCGACGACACCGTGCGTCAATGCGCCACACAATTGGCCTCGTCGCGATATAAGTTGAGCAAGGTCCACTCAAAATACGCTCGCCTCGAAACCGAAGCCGACCGCCTCAATGAGCTACTGCCCATAGCAATCTTTGGGCTGAAAAATGCCATCGCCGCCCAAGAGCTGCGCCAAGCTAAAGCCAAGCTGAGTCGCCCCGAAATTGCCGGCGACATGAATGCCGTAGCCGAAATAATGACACAAATCAAAGAAATCAACCAAAAGCGCAGCCAATATGCCCGCTATCTCGGCGACCGCGTCGTAGCCCCCAAGTAATCAAAAAAGCAACGCAAAGGCCACGATAGGGGATATCACGGCGAAATTTGTTAAAATTAAAGAATTTTTTCCTTAAATAAATATTGTAGTATGGAGGAAGTTTGTTAAATTTGCAGCCATACTGAAACACAGAAAAAACACAATATACCAAACACAAAGCACCAATCACATGGCAGAAAAGAAAGAAAAATTGTTTGATCAATTTCCTCCTGTCACCACCGAAGAGTGGCGCGCAAAAGTTGACGCCGACCTTAAAGGCGTACCTTTTGAGAAGAAATTGGTTTGGCGCACAAATGAAGGGTTTAACGTCAACCCGATGTATCGCGCCGAAGATATCGCCGACTTGAAAACCACAAATTCTCTTCCGGGCGAATATCCTTTTGTCAGAGGCACTCGTGACAACAACAATTGGCTTACACGCCAAGAAATTATCGCTGAAAACGCGGCTCAAGCCAACGAAAAAGCGCTCGATGTTGTCACCAAAGGTGTTAACTCCCTCGGATTTAAAGTAAAAGAGCCTTCTACCGAAACCGTTGCAACACTCCTCAACGGCCTCAATCTTGAAGCTATCGAAATCAACCTCGACTGCTGCCCAAGCAAAGCTATCGACTTGGCTAAAGCATTGGTTGACTATCTCAAAGCCAACAACGCTACCGCTACATTCCATGGCTCTATCAACTATGACCCCTTGCGCAAATCGTTGCGTCACGGCACCAACATTGATGCCGACATGGTTGAAAACGCCAAAACTATCATCGACATCGTCAAAGACGTGCCCGCTCTGCGCGTAATCGCCGTCGACTCTGTAATGATGAACAATGCCGGCGCTTACATCTACCAAGAACTCGGCTACGCTCTGTCGTGGGGCGCTCAATGGCTCACAGCTTTGACCGAAGCAGGCTTGAGCATCGACCAAGTTGCTCCTCGCATCAAATTCAACATGGGCATCTGCTCAAACTACTTCATGGAACTCGCTAAATTCCGTGCAGCAAGAATGTTGTGGGCTCAAATCGTTAAGCAATACAATCCGGCTTGCGACTGCTCATGCAAAATGGTTGTCAACGCATCGACATCTAAATTCAACCAAACAATCTTCGATGCTCACGTCAACCTGCTCCGCAGCCAAACCGAAGCAATGTCGGCAGCATTGGCCGGCGTAGACTCAATCACAGTCACTCCGTTTGACACCCCCTACAAAACTCCCGATGCATTCTCAGAACGTATCGCCCGCAACCAACAATTGCTCCTCAAAGAAGAGAGCCACCTCGACAAAGTGGTTGACCCCGCAGGCGGTTCATACTACGTAGAGACACTGACAGTATCTATCGCTCAACAAGCTTGGCAACTCTTCCTCGATGTTGACGCCAACGGCGGATTCTTTGCCAACGTAGACAACGGCGCTATCCAAGCAGCTGTCAACGAATCATCGACAAAACGCCACTCAGATATGGCTCGCCGCAAAGAGATTTTGCTCGGCACAAACCAATACCCCAACTTCAACGAAATGGCAGCCGAGAAAATCGAGACAACAGGTTGCTGCTGCGGTTGCAAACCCGAAGGTGCCAACCCCGAAAAATCGCTCTCTACAAAACGCCAAGGCAGCGACTTCGAAGCGCTCCGTTTGGCTACAGAGAAAGCAGCCAATCGTCCTAAAGTATTCATGCTTACAATCGGCAACTTGGCTATGCGTTTGGCTCGCGCTCAATTCTCGAGCAACTTCTTTGGCTGCGCAGGCTATGAAATCATCGACAACATCGGCTTCGAATCAATCGAAGAAGGCGTTAAAGCTGCTTTCGACAAAAATGCAGATATCATCGTGCTCTGCTCTTCAGACGACGAATATGCAACATTCGCGCCCGAAGCATTCAAAGCTATCGATGGCAAAGCCAAATTTGTAGTAGCCGGCGCTCCCGCTTGCACCGACGAACTCAAAGCCCAGGGAATCAACAACTTCATCCATGTCCGCAGCAACGTTTTGGAAACATTGCAAGCGTTCAATGCCGAACTCTTAAAATAAACTACCGATGAAACCCGATTTCAAAACAATAGATATTACCGCCGACGCTTTCAACTGCAAGACCGCTCCGGTAGCTGCCGGCGAAGAATGGCTGACACCCGAACTTATTCCCGTCAAGCCCATTTATACAAAAGAGGATCTCGAGGGCATGGAACACCTCAACTATGTAGCCGGTATTCCTCCCTATCTGCGTGGCCCGTACAGCGGCATGTATGCAATGCGTCCCTGGACCATTCGTCAATATGCAGGCTTCTCTACCGCAGCCGAATCAAACGCCTTCTATCGTCGTAACCTCGCTTCAGGCCAAAAAGGTCTGTCAGTCGCATTCGACTTGGCTACACACCGTGGCTACGATGCCGACCACGAACGCGTAGTAGGCGACGTCGGTAAAGCAGGTGTGTCAATCTGCACAATCGAAGACATGAAGGTATTGTTCGACGGCATACCCTTGAACAAGATGTCAGTGTCAATGACCATGAACGGCGCTGTGCTTCCAATCTTGGCATTCTATATCAACGCCGGTTTGGAACAAGGTGCTAAGCTCGAAGAGATGGCCGGCACAATCCAAAACGATATCTTGAAAGAGTTCATGGTGCGTAACACATATATTTATCCGCCTGAATTTTCAATGCGCATCATCGCCGACATCTTTGAGTACACATCTCAAAACATGCCCAAGTTCAACTCTATCTCAATCTCAGGCTACCACATGCAAGAAGCCGGTGCAACTTGCGACATCGAGTTGGCTTACACCTTGGCCGACGGTTTGGAATATCTGCGTGCCGGTGTCAACGCCGGAATGGATATCGACGCATTCGCTCCGCGTTTGTCGTTCTTCTGGGCTATCGGCATGAACTTCTTCATGGA
>CAZBBL010000095.1:0-7871 GCA_964490275.1 uncultured Barnesiella sp. | reverse complement strand
AAAGAGCGAGATGCAGCAGAGGCTCGTCAACGACGCAAATAGCCGGTTGCGAGAAGGATATCGTCCCTACAATGATGATGCAACCCATTGATGATATGGCCATTGATGGCAGGCAGGGATAGCGCTATATTTGTAGGGGTGAAATTCATTTCGCCCGAGTGGCGCGTGAGCGGCGCAAATAGCGATAGATGAGGCGGTTGATGGGAGCGGGCGAAATGAATTTCGCCCCTACAATGTGGGTGCAATCCTTTGAGGGTGGGAGTCAGTTGAGGTTGGGCGGGCGAAATGAATTTCGCCCCTACAACAATGTTGCAACCCTCTGATGATGAGGCAGTTGATGGTTGCGGGCGAAATGAATTTCGCCTCTACAACGATGGTGGAAACCTTTGAGTGGGTGTGATTGGTAGGTAGCGGACGAGGGTAGGTTTGGATGTGGTTTAAATTTTATCGATAAATGTTTTGTATTTGTAGCGAATAGTTGTAATTTTGGCGCATTAACCTAAAATCTATATCAAAAACGTTAAATCAACGACCTACGGGTAATGAAAACATCACTATTTGTATTATCAGTGCTATTGCCATGCTCAGCCGCGATAGCGCAGACTTTTGACCCCTCAGTCAGCCTCAATACCGAGGTGAGGGTAGACTACCAACGAGAGTACACCGATGGCAATGTTGACGATGCCAATACGGGTTTCAAAGGGAAGTATCTCAATTTTCGTTTAGACGGCCAATTCAACGACCACTTCTCATTTAGCTATCGCCAAAGGATGAATAAATTTAGCTCGGACGCAACGTTTTTTGATGCGACCGACTGGGTTTATCTGAAATATCAGCCCACCGAACGTTGGCAGATAGCTGCAGGTAAGCAGGTTGTAGGCATTGGCGGATATGAATATGACCGTGCGCCTATCGACATCTACCGCGCCTCGGAGTTTTGGAACAATGTAGCTTGCTATCAGATGGGCGGTAGCATAGGATACAACGTTACGAAACGCGATTTGCTTAGCTTCCAAGTTTGCGAAAGCCCGTTCCGCAAATACGACAACTCCAATATGTATGCATACAACTTGCAATGGTTTGGCGACCATGGATGGTTTCACACTATTTACTCGTTGAACGCGATGGAATATGCTGCCAATCGCTATATCAGCTATATCGCTCTCGGCAATAAGTTTGATATGGGCAAAGCGTCGCTCGAATTGGATTTGATGAACCGCGCAGCCGCTCACCAAGCATACTTATTTAAAGATTGCTCAATAATGGCCGAGCTGGCATACGAGATTTCTCGTCCAATAAAAGTATTTACAAAATTCACCTACGATGTAAACCGTTCGGGCAATGGGAGCGACCTGTTGGTGCTCGACGGCACAGAGATGAAAATGATTGGAGCGGGCATAGAATATCATCCGCTTAAGACATCGCGCAACGATATAAGGTTGCACGCTTTTTGTTTTTATTCATGGGGCAACAACAGCAATGTTGACGGCACGTTGCAAGACAAAATGACAATGTTTGACATAGGCGTGAAATGGCGCTTCGACATACTAAAAAACAAGAAACTACAATTCTAATACCATCTATACCTATCTAATATGAAAAATGTATTTAAGCCGGTTTGGAGTCGGTTGAAAAAAGTATTCAGCCCGGTTGGCAAGGTGATGAAAATCTGTTGGAATGCGATACCATCGGGCATACCATGCTTGGTAATCGTGATTGCGCTATTTGCATATCTTGGCCATGTAATGGGGCTGACCAATATGCTCAACACAGTGATGAAAACCGGCCACGATTTGCTCCTTAACACGGTGTTTTATCTGATGGCGATATGTGTACTTACCGGCGCTATCGGCAAACTATTTGTTGAATTTGGCGTAGTAAAACTGTTGGAAACATTGTTGCGACCGCTAATGAAACCGCTATTTAATCTGCCGGGCGTGGCATCGCTTGGCGGCGTCATGACATTTTTATCTGACAACCCGGCCATCATCGCTTTATCGCACGATAAACGCTTTTGCAGTTACTTCAAGAAATATCAATACATATCGCTTACCAACTTCGGAACAGCCTTTGGTATGGGATTGCTCGTGATTGTATTCATGGTAGGGCAAGGCTTTTTTGCAGCGCCATTGATTGGCTTTTTCGGAGCATTCTGCGGATGTATCGTGTCGACTCGTTTGATGCAACACTTTGTAGTGAAAGCCTATCCAAGATATAAAGAAGAAAATGCTGTCGACGGCAACTTCGAGGAAGATGATGAGCTAAAACCTGAAGAGAAGTCGCTGTTTCTGCGCATTCTCAATTCGCTGCTCGACGGTGGTAAATCGGGTGTAAGCGTTGGTATTGCTATCATTCCGGGCGTATTGATTATATCAACAATGGTGATGATACTAACGTTTGGAGCATCTCCGACAGGATATACCGGCTCGGCCTACGAAGGAGTTGAATTGCTGCCGACTCTTGCAGGCAAAATTGACGGCGTTTTTGATTGGCTCTTCGGGTTCCAAGACCCACACTTGATTGCATTCCCAATTACAGCTCTCGGTGCTGTAGGTGCAGCTCTCGGTCTCGTTCCCAACTTTATCGAGCAAGGATGGGTCGACGGCAATGCTATCGCCGTTTTTACCGCCATCGGTATGTGCTGGAGCGGATATCTGAGTACACACACTGCGATGCTCGACTCGATGGGATATCGTGAATTGACATCAAAGGCTATCATATCTCACACTATCGGTGGTATTTGCGCTGCCATCGTAGCCCATTGGGTATTTACGCTCTACACATTATTGTTCTAAACACATATAAACACAAAAAAGGCTGTGTCATAAATCAAATATGGCGCAGCCTCTTTTGTGTTTAAGATAAAGTTATAATTACTTCTCTTTAGCAAGGATAAGAGCCGAGCAAGGAGCAACAGAGAGTTTGCCACCATTAGTCGTTGACAAGCCGTCGGCGTTAATTTTGCCGTCTTGAGCGATAACAATCCAATTGCCTTTAGCCACTTTGACAGTCTGCTCTTGGTCAGAACCGTTGAAAATCAATTTAATTTCTTTCCATTGGTCACCGTTGGCATTATTTTTAATTGAGTAGCTGATAAGGTTGGGAGTTTTTATTTTGTCAAATACAATATTTTTGGCAATTTCTTCTGCAGTAGTCATGCGGAACGCAGGGTGAGTGCGACGAAGGCGAATCAATTCTTTGTAGTAGTTGAACTGCTCAGCATTGTCGTGTTTGAGTTGCCAATTGATAGCGTTGATAGAGTCGGGCGATTTATAAGAATTGTGAACGCCATGTTTGTCGCGGAACACTTCCTCACCTGCGAACATAAATGGAGTGCCCTGAGAAGTAAACACGATAGTTTGAGCCAATCGAGCGGCACGTTGACGAGTTGCTTCGTCGGAATCGGTCATTGATTTAGCGAGCTTGTCGGTAAGCGTCAAATCGTCGTGGCACGACACATAATTGATAATCTGAGTGGGGGCCGAAGCATAGGCGAATTTTGAATTGTTGCCTTTAGAATAATCGACTTGGGGGTGAGCTGTAGCGGCTACGATACCAATTTTTACGGTTTCTTCGTTACCCGGTTTTCCGGTAGCAAAGCCACGGTCGGCGGCATTGCTATAATGGCCTTTGATAGCGTCGCGGATGTCATCGGAGAATACTGCGATACCTTGCATTTTGGCCACGTTTTCTTTGAGAGCACGCTGTTCAACGGGCAGGGGAGAATCGCCCGCGGTCCATCCCTCGCCATAGACAAAGATAGAGGGATTGATTTCTTTTAAAGCAGCGACAACCTGATTCATGGTTTCGATGTCGTGGATTGCCATGAGGTCGAAGCGGAAACCATCAATATGGTATTCTTTAGCCCAATATTTCACTGAGTTGACAATGAAGTTGCGCATTTGTTGATGGTCGGAAGCGGTTTCGTTGCCACAACCTGAGGCATCACTATAAGAGCCGTCGGGGCGGTGGCGATAATAATATCCGGGAGCAGTAAGTGAGAAGTTTGAATCGTCGTTGTTGGCTGTATGGTTGTAGACGACGTCCATTACGACACCGATACCTGCATCATGAAGAGATTTTACCATCTGCTTCATCTCAAGAATGCGAGTTGCGGGGTTGGCAGGGTCGGTAGAGTAGCTACCTTCGGGCGCATTGTAGTTGAATGGGTCATAGCCCCAATTGTATTGGTTGAGCTGAAGGTTGGCTTCGTCGACCGAATTGTAATCGTAGGAGGGGAGAATATGCACATGCGTCACGCCAAGCTCTTTAAGGTGGTCGATGCCGGTGGCTTCGCCGGTGGGATTAGTAGTGCCTTGCTCAGTGAGGGCGAGGAATTTGCCTTTGTGAACGATACCTGAAGTTGGGTCGATTGAGAAATCGCGATGGTGCATTTCGTAGATAACGGCATCGGTAATATGGTCGATTACGGGGCCGTGGTCGGCATCCCAACCTTGGGGCTTAACGGCAGCAGCGTCGATGATAGCAGCGCGCAGCCCGTTTGTGCCAACTGCTTTTGCCCACACGCCCGGAGTTTCGGCGAGCAACTTGCCATCGTATTTAACCGTAAAGGTATAAAATTTACCAATGTTTGATTTGTTGGTAGTGCCTCGCCAAACACCGTTTTGGTCTTTAGTCAAGAAAATAATTTCGGAAACTTCAGAGTTGCGGTCGGTAGGGTAGATTTTAACAATCACACCCTCGGCGTTAGGCGACCACAGGGCGAAAGCGACAGAGTCGTCGTTGATCGATAGTTCGAGGTCTTGACCGGCATAAGTAGGGTAGGAGGCAAAGACATCATCAACAGAGGCGGCACATAAATTTTGGCCACCGAAGAGAAAGGCACTTGCGGCCATTACACCGGTGCACATCTTCGTCAGATTTAAGTTCATATTTTTATAAAGGGGGAAAATTTAGTGTTTACTCATGAATTAGCCGTCGGAGGAGCATTATCGGAGCATCACTCGACGAGTCCATTTATCACATTTGACGATATAAAAACCTTTGGGAAGCTCGATACGCGCCGAACCTGAAGCGACTGTCACAGATTTGATCAGCTGGCCGGTGATAGAAAAGATTTTGAATGTGACATTTTGCTGATGACCGCAATAAAGCTCAAGGACTCCGTCGATAGCTCTAACCGATGGGGTTGCAACATCGACAAGCTGCGACTCGATTTGCTCGGCCGAAGGAGCCTGGGCTTGCATCGACATCCAAGTCGGTGCTGAAGCAGCCAAAATCAGGGAAATGTAGAGACTTTTCTTCATAGCCATAATGCATGAACCATAGGTAAGCACAAAGGTATAAAAATTTGATGAATTGACAAAAAAAACAGATAGTGGAGCAATTATTTCATTATAAAATATCTACATTTCGAAAGCTTATATAAAAAGTTGCTTTGGTGATTAAAAAATTATTGCTTATCTTTGCATGGTCAAAAAATAGACCGTCTTATTATTAAGTATGAATATTGAAAAGGTAAAGCTAAATCTGCTTTTTGAAACGAGTTGGGAGGTTTGCAACAAAATAGGTGGAATCTACACCGTCCTCTCTACAAAAGCCAAAACACTACAGAAACTTTACAAAGACAAAACTATTTTCGTTGGTCCGGATGTATGGACCGCGGAAAATCCATCTCCAAGCTTTATTGAAGACGCATCGTTGCTACAGTCGTGGCGCGAGAGCGTGGTGTTGCCTATGGGCATCACTGCTCGCGTTGGCCGATGGGACGTACCGGGCAAGCCAATTGCCATTTTGGTAGGTTTCAACACGATGTATGCCTACAACGACGAGCTTTTCGGAAAAATGTGGGAGCTATATGGCGTCGATTCGATACATGCCTATGGCGATTATGGCGAAGCATGCGCATTTTCACACGCTGCTGCCATCGTTATAGAAAGTATTTGTAACCATATCGGAACAGCCAATAAAAAAATCATCGCCCACTTTGATGAATGGACAACAGGCATGGGACTTCTTTACATAAAATGGAAGTTACCGACCGTTGCAACAATCTTCACGACTCACGCGACGAGCATAGGCCGCAGCATCTGCGGCAACAACAAGCCTCTTTACGACTACCTCAAAGGATATAACGGCGACCAAATGGCACAAGAGCTCAACATGGAAGCCAAACATTCGTTG
The DNA here is from genome assembly GCA_964490275.1 of uncultured Barnesiella sp. Taxonomy (GTDB): domain Bacteria; phylum Bacteroidota; class Bacteroidia; order Bacteroidales; family Muribaculaceae; genus JAGBWK01. Next base: position 1,727 of record CAZBBL010000095.1, on the reverse strand, counting down.
GAGAAAGCCGCCGCTCACGCAGCCGATTGCTTCACAACCGTCAGCGACATTACAGCTATCGAATGTGAGCAACTGCTCGACATCAAGCCTGCGGTAGTAACGCCCAATGGTTTTGAGCAAAACTTTGTGCCATCGAAGACGCGTTTTGCGTCGACTCGCAAAAAAGCACGCAAGACTCTTCTGAATACGGCTTCGGCTCTGACCGGAAAAAGATTTGACGATGATACATTTATCGTCGCAACTTCGGGCCGTTGCGAATATCGCAACAAGGGTCTCGACGTATTCTTAGACTCTATCAACACCTTGCGTAGCCGCGACTTGCATCGCAACATCTTGGCTTATATCCTTGTCCCGGCATGGGTAAATTCTCCGCGTGAGGATTTACGCAATGCGATTGACAAAAAACGTTCGGTTCGTCTTGACGACCCTGTCGTTTCTCACAATCTCAACGAGCCTTGGAACGACGCCGTGTTGAACCGTATTCACGGACTTAATTTTCAAAACCTCGCCGAAGAGAATATCACATTAATTTATGTACCTTGTTATCTCAACGGTAACGACGGCATATTTAATACCCCATACTACGATATACTTATCGGCATGGACGCGACGGTGTTCCCGTCATACTATGAGCCGTGGGGCTATACACCCCTTGAGAGCGTAGCGTTTGGCGTACCTACCGTAACGACTTCATTATCGGGCTTTGGACAATGGATATTGGCATCGTCTGAGAACGACTTTGCCAAGAGCGGAGTCAACGTCATAGCTCGCAACGACTCAAACTATCACCAAGTAACTCAATCAATCGCCGAGTCCCTAATGGCGCTTATCAACGCCTCAGAGGCTCAACGCGAAGAAATATCTGCCGCTGCCCACGCTACAGCCGACGCTGCTGCATGGAGCAGTTTTATCGAGTATTATCTCGAGGCCTTTACTATCGCTTCAGAAACACACCAACACAATATTTGACAGCTAAAGCTGCCTGATGCAATTTAAATAAATATCTTAACCAAACAATTATAGTATGAAACTTCAAGTAAGCAACACAAATGCCCCCGCATGGCGCGACATCACTGTAAAGTCAGACTTACCTACCAAGTTGAAACCCCTCGAAAAGATTGCCAAAAACCTTTGGTGGTCATGGACAAGCGAGGCTAAAACTCTTTTCCACGATCTCAGCCCTGAGATTTGGCGTGCAACCGGCGAAAACCCCGTAATGGTTCTCCACGGACTTTCGTCAGATCGTCTCAACGAGATTCTCAACGACGAGACTATGATGGCTCGCGTTGAAAAAGTAAATGAGCTCTACAAAGAGTATATGAAGAAACCGATGCGCAAAGATGTGCCTTCTATCGCATACTTCTCGATGGAATATGGCTTGTGCAGCGCATTGAAGATTTATTCCGGCGGTCTTGGTGTGCTTGCCGGCGACTATATCAAAGAAGCTTCTGACAGCTGCATCAACATGACAGCAGTCGGCTTCCTCTATCGCTATGGCTATTTCACACAAAGCCTTTCGGTAGACGGTCAACAAATCGCTAACTACGAATCACAAAACTTCAACCAACTTCCTATCGAGCAAGTGCTCGACGAAAATGGTCAACCCGTAATCTTGGAAGTGCCTTATCCCGGCCGTATTATCTACTCTCACATCTGGAAAGTTAACGTAGGTCGTATGAAGCTCTATCTGCTTGATACCGACTTCGATATGAACAGCGAATTTGACC
>CAZBBL010000094.1:0-7936 GCA_964490275.1 uncultured Barnesiella sp. | reverse complement strand
AAGGCACGATGCCATCGAGCGGTCGAAGCAGCCCATAGAGAAAACAGGTTATCCAAAGATGTTGTTGTGCAAAGGCAACAGCATCTGCCGCCAGCGAGTCTGCGCAGAGATGTTTGTATGCCTGACCATTGTAGGCGTATAGAGCCGGGAGCTGCGGAGTTTCAGTAAAATGGGCAAAGCGATATGCGGTCTCTGCAGCGATCTGGCGATTGCATTTCAGCATTTTCGCAAGCATATCCACATCCATACGCGACATCTCGCCGGCAATCTTGTCAGCAATCTCTTGAAACTTCGGTTGGCTTTCAGCCTTAAAATCCGTAGTCTCAAACATTATTTTCGCATTCGCTAAAAGTATTTGCATACACCTTCTGAATAAAGTTAATAGCAAAATTACACATTAACAATGTCAATGCAAAATAGCGATGTATATAAATTGATTGGGGTAAAAACTCCTGCATCTAAGGCCAGCAAAGCTTTTGCATGGCGATAGACATATTCATTGACAATCAACAATCAATTTAGATTTAGTTGCGACGGCACTCCCCTATGTCCGGAGATATATTCGCTGGTCAACACGACGTCGACAGATTGCTTGCTTTTATCGCCAATCATTCGGTAGATGAGTCCGGTGTGAGAAACCAGACATAGGTCTAACATCGCACCGGCATCTGAATCGTGAGCACCGCTCTGCAAAATTGCCTCTGCTAAAGCTTCTTTATTTTCTCTAAGGGCTGAGATATCATATAAATCTTCATCTACAGCGATTTCGCTAACGATATTACCACGGTCTAAATAAGATTTTGTGAGCGTAAGGCCTTCATCGATTTGTTGTGGCAACTGAGCACTTTCGAGTCGCAGTTTCAGTGCCAGCCCTTGTTGCAGAGCCTCATGTGGGTCAGACGATATACTATTGTCCATTTTGGTTAAATAATCAGCCGATAACTCGCTTTCGAAACGGCGACCGGAGCCATCGCCAACCACCACTTTAACTCCGTAACCGCGGCGTTTAAGTTCGGCTCTGAAGATTGATGACTGATTGCCTTGAGCATTTAAGCAAACAAACGAAAGATAGAACAGCTCACGGGCAGCCTCCGGATTGGAATTAAATGTCTCAAGGTCTATGCGTCCTTTGTTATAGTCGAGATAGTATGTGACATTGTCGTTTTCGAATCTGATTGCAGACACTTGGCCGTCGCCGTTGGCAAACGGTATCGGGCAATCATTATTTGCACGCTCAATTTGCGATGCAAATGTGTCGCCACTATCAGTAGTATCGGTGCTGCGGGGAATATTCGAACGGATAGCGCCGGCTATTACATGGGTGAGAATGAGACCGAGGCAGATGCCTCCAACGATTTTTACAGAAGTTTTCATGATGATATTAATGGTTTGAATTGAGATTGAATACTATGGGAGAAGGCACAAATAACTATTACGTACTACATTGATAGCTTCATCGAGACGGCCGAAATAGGAATCCGACAACCGACATAATGCTGAAAATCCAGTAGAAGACATTATAAGCTGTCGTATAAAATTCGGCTTTATACAGGGCATCGCTAAACCAACTGCGAATCAGATTGGGAATGAAAAACATTCCATGCCAAATACCTGAATACCAGGTATATTCTTTCGCCGCGTCGATATTGCAAAGCAGCCATCCAATAAAGCTATAAACAAGAATTGTAATAATTAACCGCATAATGTTGATATTAAGTTTGAGGTAATGAATGGAGTAATCATGACAAATAATTTGTAAATCGAAGCCGAGCAGCCCACCTCCGGCCGAGTAATATAATAGGTAAAAGAAGCGTGGACTGGTTCTGTGCTCTTCAGATAGATGGTCGTAGGAAACCGGATGACAAAAGAGTGCAGGATAAACAGCCCACGCAATGCATGAGAACCGCATACCTAACTTGTGTCAAAAGAAAATTTCCTACGTTTTCTATCTCAAGTATCGGCGAAACGCTTCTTATTTTGTTTCTAATATGTTTACACGTTTGTGCACGTGCAAAAATAGTAGAAATACTTAAAATATCAAAGCTACGGTCGTAATTTACTGTTTTCCCGCACTATATTAAACGATATTTACAACATTCGCGGTCTCAAACGGGCGGCAATTATCGGCGTTTGGGCACATAAGTTTTATTGCCGTTGCTATTGATGTAATATTGACCGCCACGCGAACCGGTTTGTATCGTGCGACCTGAGCCATAGTTGTAAGCGTCTGAAGAATAGTCACGTGCACGGCTGCCGGTAGTACCGGTATAAGGATTGACATTGCCCGAGGTTGAATAGTTGTCGTGGTTGGTGGAGTTGCGCGCTGAGCGATTGTAACCGTTTACACGCGTGCCGTCAGAACGTGTATAGCCGTTGACATGTGTCGTAGACGTGTTGACCGATCCAAACGAGCCGGTAGAGCCATAGTTGTATTGAGCATTCGCGTTGAAGGCTACAAGACTGATAGCGATAAATGCCAAGAATGAGATAATTGACTTTTTCATATTATTGAGATTTTAAGTTTGTTGCCACTTTTACTCTTAATGACCAAAATCGCACAAAGGTTAACACCCGGAATCAAATAAATTGTAATAATCAATGAATGAGCACGAAATTTGCCCAATAATAAGGGTCGTTATATCCTAAATCGATTAAGTCTTGGCGCATTTTGCGTAAAGCGACAGACGCATCTGCCGTTTCGGCGAAATGGGTATAATAGCGTTGCATCGCGATAGATGCGAGTTCATCTGGAAGGTCCCACAATGTAGCAATTATCTCTCTTACGCCACTTGATTTTAAAGCATTAACTACGCCATAAACCAAACCGGTAGTATTAGTAAGGTCGCCCATAGCGCTCGAGCATCCCGACAATACCATATCGTAAATGCCCGACAAATTGAGCGACGCAATTTCATTGGCCGTCAATATTCCACGGGTGGAATGTTCTTTCAGCCCTTCGTTGGCTTCGGCAAACAACAAGCCCGATTTTGACAAGACTTTAGCTGCGCGAGTCTCTGAAGCACTGTCATCAACCACTTCTCCATCGCAATAAGCATGAGTGGCGACATGCACTATATCAAACGCCGTGTCGCCGAGAGAAGTAAATTGTTGTTTTGTTGCATTCTTATCGGTATACAGCTTTACATCAAAGCCACTATGCCGAAGTATCTCAGCTATTTCTTTCGATTCTTGTAAAGAATGTGGCAGATAGCCGAAGCTACCTCTCGAGACTGCAACCTTGGCATTACCATAATCTATTCCGCCAAAAACCGCAGCCGTATGCGACAACCTACGCAAGTTGTTATCCGACGATTTGAAATAGTCGATGTCGGCTGTCGTCGTAAGCTGAACTAAATTGATACGGTCGCCACATATTTCAGCTACAGCGTCGAAATTAAATTGAGCAAAGTTGTTTGAAGGCGATAGATAAACTGTAGTGCAGCCATCAATATATGGCTCAATCAATCGCCAAACTTCAAATAGAGGACTCCCCTCTCTATAAAATGAGCTGATAGCGACAGCGTCAGCCGCATTATATCGGCTGATTTTGTCGATTAAAACCGAATCAACCGGCACAGATATCGGTGAATGATAGTCGGGACGAAGTATTAATATCTCATCAGGACAAATGGTAAGTTCAATCGCAGCTTCATTTGACGACAACGAATTGCGAACGTCCTGCCAAGCAGTCGGTTTCTTGTGCAATTTGCTTGAATGGTAGTCAAGGAAATTTTTCCTAATCAAAATATTATCATAAGCCACCTGTGCTCTATCGGGCAAATTATCACCAACTGTCGAAAAATAAGCAATCAGAGTAGAGAGTAATTTATTCCAATATTCCTCATCGCCTCGGTCGGAAGTATCGAAATACAAATACTTCAATTTATCTTGAAGCAACTTGAAATAGGCAGTCCATTTTTCAGCGCCGTCGGGGCTATCCGAGCCATTGAGCAATAACGATTGCCCGATAGCCATACAGCGTTGTATCTCGCTATCTTTATCGTTGCGCCAATCAAAAGCTTTTTCGTCGACATGGCTCTGTAGAGTAGCGAGTTCATGTCCTACGACATCAACTCCTGACGAATTATGTATTGCAATAATCTCTCTAAGCTCGGCATCGGCTTGCTCATAGCGGCCCATCAGCATATACGCGATGATATCGGCGAAATATAGCGTGTAATATCGTTTGTCAGCCGGGGTGAAATGAAGGTTGACGTATCGCATACCGTCTTTTACGATGCTCTGTATAGTAGATATCTTGCCAAGAGCATTCATCGAGGCAACATACGATTCATAAAACCATGGAGCCTGTGGATATTGCGACATTACAGAATAAGGTGTCATAGCGCCTCGCTGACACCAGCCCGCCATCGTGTTATAATCCATTGTGGCGTGCGCGATGTTTATCAACCTACATACTCCATCAATATATGACAAATCGCGTCGATTAATCTGCTCTGACAGATTGCATTCTAATTCGAAATTGCGACGCGCTAATGCTGTGTCACCTACTGCCTGACAACTTACACCAAGAAGATAGTAGAAATCACATTTAGTGGTATCAGCCATTAATCTGACAGTGTCATCGAGACTGTCAGCAAGCTCAATCGCCTCACGATAACGATGCGACTCTACCAATCGTTGTAACGAAGAGGTATCTTGCGCCTCAATATTCAATACCGAGGCACAAGATATAACCATAAAAACTGTAACCTTATATATAATGTTTCTAATTTTTTCCTTCATTCTTTTTCTTAATTCGAGATGAGCCCCAGAAGCAAAGCGCGGCAGCTGCTAAGTATAAGAAGAATACCGAAACCAAGATGCCGCTAAAGCCTTCACGAAGCATAAGTTGAAAGCCGCCCACAAAAGCGATAACGACGAAAATCCAGCCGAGGATGTTGAGAAATGTTTTCATTTTGTTTTAATTATTGGTTCATTAATTTGTTAGTTTACATCTTAATGTCAGCAATGGGCTAAAGGTTAACACAAAATGAAATTAAATTTTTAAAATTTTCTCTTGAAGTTCGCGCGACTTATCGCCAATGGCCGTACCATCAGGATAAGCCTTGATGAGCACGCTTAATATATCGAGGGCTTTATCTTTGGAGTTATCACAGAGATATGCATTTGCAAGTATCCATCCGATTTCAGGCATGTAGTTGGTAAATACATTATATTCATCTGATATCGATTGTTGCCACATATCTTCCAAAACCGAAATCGAATGAGCGAGATTCTTCTTTGACTGAATATCAGATTTGATTGTTTTAAGTAGGCCATCGGCCTCAATTCCTTCGCCACGATATATTTCAGTCATAGACATATCTGCAAGATAGTCATAGCCGAGCGATGTGACTTGATGGTACTTATAATATTTATATCCGCCAAATACGCATATCAATATTGAAGCTGCAACCGCTATCGACAAGAGTAGGCGTTTACGAGTCGGGCGAGAAGTAATGCTCGATTTATTGGCATCAACAGCCGTATCGAAACTTTCGTCAATCTTTGCTGCGGCCTTTACGTCGCCGATTGATGCTCGTTGCAACGCAGCAATAATGGCTCGGTCTTTTTCAAGGCCCACCTGCTGCAATCCCTTTGCAAGTCGAGCGATGGCCACCGCTCTCGATTTCAACGTCGCATCAGATTTTATCAGTGATAAGAATTTAGCCTCATCATCTGCTGAAAGTTTTCCACGAAGGTATAGCGTTAACCGATCGTCAAACATGAGCTTATCTATATTGTCATTAGTCGTAGCCATAGTTTTAATTAAAATAGTTTTTGACACAATTCGTTATACCTGATTCGGAATTTTTCGCAGCAACGATGCTTGGTGACTTTTACAGATCCTTCGCTATAGTTGTACATATCGGCTAAAGCCTTAACCGTCAGATTGTCTCTATAATAGCCCCATAGCATTTCATTGCATGGCGAAGGCAGGTCTTCGACAATTGAGCGTACCAATTCGGCTTTTTGTCTCTCAAAAATTTCGTCATCTTCAAACGACAGTAGCTCTTCTATCTTGTCTTCGCGTATCTCTCCCGGCAATTGAAACAGCGAAGAGTCGTCATCGAGAATGTTTTTAGGAGTCAACCGAAGCAGCGCTAAAGCCTTATTGCGACAAATGCCAACGAAATAGGTCGACAATGACGAGGTCAACTCGACCAACTTTCCCGTCTGAATATTCTCATAAAGTGTTATAAACGCCTCTTGAAAGACATCTTTACAATCATCTTCAGAGAGCCCATAGCGATTTTGCAGGTAGGTCAAGACCTTAGTCCATTCCCTATTTGCAAACCGATTTAGCTCTGACTCGCCATATTTAATTTTTACATCACTCATATCCACGTGATTGCTCAACCACCATATTTTGTTTGATAAGCCGAGGATCGGCATTCATAGCCTTTCTGACGTTCTCTATCAAATTTGAAGTGATGGTTATCGGTATTGATTTTAATGATTGGTTGATATAATAAGACAATGGACCGTAGTAATTTGCGCCTTGCTTTATCTCGGCATTTGATTGATACGAACGACACGCTTCAATGATACAAATTTCTGACAGCCCGTTGATGTGAGATACCGGCATATTGCCCCTACGGTCAATCTTAGGTATATACCGTTTTTGATGGGGAGAGAACCCATTGTCACTGCCTCTGACAAATATTTCGTCGTCGCTCTCTTCGCCACGGCTTGCGCCACCCATATGACAGGCATCGAGAACAACATATAGAAAGCCTTTGGCTCCGATTTTCTTGCGAATTGCCGTGAAATATGTTTCCAACTCATCATCGAGAATGTGATTAGAGCCTTCATAAACTCCCTTGATATACATATTTCGAGCGTCGTACGGCACGATGGCCTCATCCCATCCGTCATCTTCATCTCCCGACATATCCTCATAAGATTGACCATGCCCTGAGAAATGAATATAGACGATATCACCAACAGCAACTTTCTGCATAAGTTGCTTAAACGACTCGCGTATAGCAGATGCGACAGCTTTCTTGTTCAAAATCGTATTAACGCTAAAACCTTGTTTCTTTAATGTTGCTGATACGAGATTTACGTCATTTTCACCGTGGATAGAAGGCCACGAAGATTGTGGCATATCAGAATACATAGGATACTCTGATATTCCAATCAGCAAAGCGTATCTCTTTGCAGCACAAAGATTTGCAACAAGCAAAGATAGCGCAAAGGCGACTATAAAAATCCGCTTCATACAGCCATTCACGGTTCCTTAAACATATTATGTCTAATACGTTTCTATATGATGAATGAAACGGATTAGATTGACGACAAATTTAAGTAAAATTCAGCCACCGACAACACCCGTCGAGCAAAAATATAAAACTGCGCTTCTTATTTTGGTGCTTGTGCCAATTCGTAGCCAAGTCCATTGATATTTGCAATGATTGCAAGTTTCAACTGCTGCGCATATTATGAGCAAAGAAAAAGCCTCACTTTGTCTGCAATATTTTTAGGTAAAAATGCCAAATCTTCATCCGTTAAATGTTCTTCGCAATAAAGATAAGACAAGCCATTCATAAGTTGGCTATTGCGATAAAATTCTTCCATTCTCATCGCTTCTTTATAGAATTGCCTAACCTCTTTAGTGATTTGCATACTGCGATTAAACTCATTCCCATCTTCGCCAAAAGGTTTATCCAGAAGCATACGTAACTCATTTTGCCATTGTGCATGACGATGCAAAATACCTTTGCGTATTAAACCTTTAACAGCGCGTCTTTCCGATTTTGTAAGTTCTATCATTAATTCTGCTTTTAAATTTTGTATCCACTCTTATTGGGTGATTATTTGTTTGTTACACGTTGCAATGTTTATAAAATTGTCAGACTCACTCTACGCCCCAAGCCTTCAAACATGCGAAAAAGTGTATTGAGTTGAACGTCTGACTTGCCATTCTCAA
>CAZBBL010000093.1:6496-7974 GCA_964490275.1 uncultured Barnesiella sp. | reverse complement strand
ACGAGGCCACCCAATACGCCCTCAAATCGGGCCTCGCCAACCCCGTCGAATACTACATCTAATCAACTCGGTCTCAGAGGCTTCCATCATCAGAGGCCCCTACCATCAACCCTATAGGTCTTATAAGTCTTATAGGTCTTATAAGTCTTATAGGTCTTATAGGTCTTATAGGTTTTATAGGTTTTATAGGCCTTATATAGCTCGCTCCGCGGCATATATTTGCCGACGGAGATTGCCGTTTGATAAGGTTTGCCCAAAATTTTAAGGGTATTTTTGCAAAGATGAAGAGTTTTCTATAAATTTGTCAGTAATATGGAAAATTATATCGTATCGGCGCGAAAATACCGCCCCTCGACGTTTGCAAGCGTCGTGGGACAGAAGGCTTTAACGGCCACGCTGAAAAACGCTATTGCAACCGACCGTCTGGCCCACGCCTACCTCTTCTGCGGCTCGCGAGGGGTCGGCAAGACCTCCTGCGCTCGCATCTTCGCCAAGGCCATCAACTGCGCCAACCTCAGCGCAGACGGCGAGCCCTGCAACGAATGTGAGTCGTGCCGGTCGTTCAACGAAAACCGTTCACTCAATATCATCGAACTCGACGCAGCCTCCAACAACGGCGTCGAGGATATACGCAAGTTGGTAGAGCAGGTACAAGTGCCGCCGACATCGGGCAAGTATCGCGTGTTTATCATCGACGAGGTGCACATGCTCTCGTCGGCCGCCTTCAACGCCTTCCTCAAAACCCTCGAGGAGCCGCCGTCGTATGTGGTTTTCATCCTCGCCACCACCGAGAAACAAAAAATCATCCCTACGATATTGTCGCGCTGCCAAATCTACGACTTCAATCGTATCACCGTCGCCGACATGATCGACCATCTCGAATATGTAGCCGGCCAAGAAGGTATGACCACCGAACGCGCAGCCCTCAACATCATAGCCTCGAAGGCCGACGGCGCCATGCGCGACGCCCTCTCAATCTTCGACCAAGTGGCCGCATCGTCGCGTGGCAACATCACCTACGCCTCGACAATCGCCAACCTCAATGTGCTCGACGAGAGCTACTATCGTCGCCTGGTAGAGGCTTTCATCGCCGGCGACGTCACCTCTTCGCTGCTCATCTACAAAGAGGTGCGCGACCACGGCTTCGACTCCCACTTCTTTATCAACGGTCTGGCCGCCTTCATGCGCGACTTGATGGTGGCTCGCAACCCCAAATCGCTCGACCTGCTCGACACCGACGCCGACGTCAAACAGCGCATGGCCGAATTGGCCTCACGCTGCCCCGTAGAATTTTTCTACGCCGCCATGAGCCTCTGCAACGAAGCCGACCTCAACTATCGCAACGCCTCGTCGAAACGATTTTTGGTCGAACTGTTGTTGATAAGACTATGCCAACAACTCAGCCCCTCCCCCACTTATAGCGGCGACGGAGAGGGGCAGTTGAAACCTCTCGCCGCCACAGCACACCCCGCTCCGGC
>CAZBBL010000093.1:0-6396 GCA_964490275.1 uncultured Barnesiella sp. | reverse complement strand
GCAACAACAGGCACGAGGCCAAAAGGTGATAATGACAGCCCACCAGCGTATGCAGCAAGACGCTCAGCGTCGCAACGCCCAACGCCCCATGGCCACAACTACAGCAACCGCCACCAACCGCTCAAACCCCTATACCGACGACGATATTTCGCGCCATTGGGACGGATACGCCGCTCAGTTTACCGACCAACAGGTATTGACCAACACCATGAGAGCGTGCCGACCCAAACGCACTGCAGGCGACACCTTCAACGTAATGGTGGAAAACAACCTGCAAATGCAACTGATGCACGAACGCCTCGGCTCGGTGTTGCAATACATCCACGACGCCATTGGCAACGACCACATCAACTTCACCTTCTCAATCAACACCGGCGGCCCCGCGCCAAAGCTCTGGAGCGACCGCGAAGTGTGGGAGCATCTGCGCAAAGAGAGCGAAATGTTTGTCAAACTCTCCTCAGAGCTCAACCTCAAGCTGAAGTAAACCCCACCCCTCCCACATTTGCTAACAAAAGTAGACTAAAATACACACCCTATCCTTCAATGAAGAAACTGATAATCTCAACCGCGCTCGCAACCGCAGCAATCTGTGGCTCGGCACAGGTCAACTCTCCTGCCCCCGACGGCTATGCTTCGCGAGGAGAATTGATGTATCGCGACCAAAACTACATCGGATGTATCGACCAAATGACACATCTCAAAGCCGGCGCTATCAACGAAGAGCAACTTTGCCTCGCCGACTACCTGATAGCACAATCCGCCGCCCACCTGGGACAAACCGACGCCCCCGGCCTGCTGAGATATTTCATCTGGCGACACAAACACTCTCCATTAGTCGACAATGCGCGTTTGACTCTGGCCAACCTCTCGTTCGACGCCGGACGCTATGGCGACGCACTGACCGAATACCTCAAAATCGGCGATAACGTGCTCGACCGCTCAGGCGAAGAAGAACGCCAATATAATATGGCATATTGCTATTTGAAGATTACGCAATATGACAAAGCATCCGCCTCGCTCAAAAAATTGCTTGGCTCGAAGCAATATGGCAACGGAGCTCGCTTCTATCTCGCTTATATCGACTATGTTAACGGCGACTACCGCAAAGCCGTAGAAGGTTTCAAAAAGGTCGACACCGCTAAGGCGCCGGGTAATATGACAGATTACTATCTGAGCCAAATCTACTTCAAAGAGAAGGACTATAGCAAAGCTCTCGCCTCGGCTCGCAAGCTCATGAAGCTCGACGTCGACAACGAATATAAAGCCGAAGCTACCCGCATCGCCGGCGAATCGCTCTGCTACCAAGGCAACGAAAGCCAAGGCATACCCCTGCTCGAGCAATATGTGGCCTCGGTCGACAACCCCGAACTGTCGTCGCTCTATCTGCTCGGCCTCAACGACTACAACACAGCCAACTATAGCAAAGCCATCGAACGCCTGACTCCCGTCACCACAAGCGAAAACGCCATGGGCCAAAGCGCTTGCCTCTACGTAGGTCTGTCGATGATGAACCAAGCCAACTATTCGGGCGCCATCATGGCCTTCGACAAAGCCAGCCGCGCCAACTACGACAGCGACATCAAAGAAACAGCGCTCTACAACTACGCCGTAGCCAAAACCCAAGGCGGCAGCGTGCCCTTCGGCAGCTCGGTTGCCACATTTGAAGAATTCCTCAACCAATATCCCAACTCGCGCTACGCCACCTCCGTCAGAGAATATCTCGTCGACGGATATATGACCGACAACAACTATCCCGCAGCCCTCGCCTCAATCGAGGCCATCTCCAACCCCTCAGAAAAAATACTCAAAGCCAAACAGCAAGTGCTCTACACCCTGGGCGGCCGCGAATTGGCTGCCGGACAAACCACTCAGGCTATCAGCCACCTGCGCCAAGCCCGCGCACTGAGCAAATACAACGCCGCCATCGGCGCCGAAACCGACCTCTGGCTCGGCGAAGCCCTCTATGCCGACGGCAACTATAGCGAAGCCGCCAAAAGCCTCACCGACGCCGTCAACAACAAAGCCCTCGGCGACACCAACCGCCCGTTGGCTCTCTACGACTTGGGCTACGCTCAATTCTCAAACGCCAACTACGACGACGCCCGCTCGCAGTTTAACAAATTTGTCAACTCCTCCAACAAATCAACAAAAATGACCGCCGACGCCTACAACCGCATCGGCGACACATACTACTACGACCGCAACTTCTCAGACGCTACCAACGCCTACGCCAAAGCCTACTCGCTCGACCCCTCCACCGGCGACTACGCCCTCTATCAAGGCGCACTGATGAAAGGCCTTCAGCAAAATCGCCAAGGCAAGATAGCCGACCTGAAAACAATGTTGCAAAAATTTCCCGACTCAGGGTTGGCCCCGGCTGCTCTGTTGGAACTCGGCGACGCCTACGACCAATCGAAGATGACCGACAAAACCGTCGAAACCTACACCACGTTGGCCAACAAATATCCCAACACCCCTCAAGGTCGCCAAGCCAACCTGCTGCTCGCCCTGGCCTACGTCAACCAAGGCAACACCGACAAAGCCGAAGCAACCTACAAAAAGCTCATCACCCAATCGCCCTCGTCGGAAGAAGCCAAGCTGGCCTCAGACCGACTGAAACAACTCATGGCTGAACAAGGCCAACTCCAACAATACGCCAAATTTATCAACTCTACCCCCGGCGCTACCCCCATCGAAGCCGGCGAAATGGAGCAACTCACATTTAAAGACGCTGAGCAACAATATCTCACCAACGGCAAAACCGACCGCCTCGTGAAATATATCAACGAATATCCCAACAGCGCCAACTCAGACGACGCACTGGCCTACCTCGTAGAAGCCAATGCCAACGCCGGCAACAACGACGCTACCCTGAAATATGCTCAGCAACTGATTTCGTCTTACCCCGACAGCCGCAACGTCGCTAAAGCTCTCAAAGCTAAAGCCGACGTCGAATATGCCCAAGGCAAAGGCGAACTCGCCCTCGAAACCTACACCACACTCGAGCAATCGGCCCCCGACGCCTACACCGCCAACACCGCTCGCCTCGGCATCATCCGCACCGCCCGCGACCTCGGCCTCAACGACCGCGTCATCTCGGCTGCCTCGGCCATCGAATCGTCGTCGACCGTCACCACCGAGCAACGCCAAGAAGCTATGTTTGCCCGCGCTATGGCCCTCTCGACCGAAGGCGACAAACAAACCGCCCGCACCATCTGGCAAGAGCTCTCGACCGACACCGACAACATCTACGGAGCTAAATCGGCCTACTATCTGGCTCAATCAAGCTTCGACAGCGGCAACCTCGACCAAGCTCAAACCGAAGTCACCAAACTCATCGACTCCGACACGCCCCACAACTATTGGCTGGCTCGCGGATTTATCCTCCTGGCCGACATCCACGCCGCCAAAGGCAACGACTTTGAAGCCCGCGAATACCTCCAGAGCGTACGCTCCAACTATCCGGGCACCGAAAGCGATATTTTCAACATGATTGACCAACGCCTACAAAAGCAGCAATGAAAAAAACATATTTAGTAGCATTGGCGGCAGCTTCGCTGATTTCCGCCTCGGCACAAGACTTAACCAAAGATATCACCATCGAGCGCGAGATTCATCCCACACTGCGCGCAGCCTCACGTCTCAACTCCTACCCGACGCTGCTCCAGCCCACGATTGAAAAATCGCCCCTGAAAGTGTCGACCGACGCCACTGCCGCACAAGCCGTGCAGGGCGACGCCATCCTCTCGCCGGCCAACCCCGGCGACGCCGTAGAGCTATCGCCCTACAACGGATATGCAGCCCTGGGCTATTTCCCCGCCTTCAATCTCGGTGCCTCGGCCGGCTATCGCTTTATCAACAAGCCTACATCGCGCTTAGGCGCTTGGCTGCAATACGACGGCAACTCCTACAAAACCACACGCCAAGGCTTCGACGACAAGCTCTCGCTGAAACGCCATACAGCCACTATCGGCGGCGACTACACCCACCTGTTTCGCGGCGCCGGTCGCTTAGACATCAACGCCGACTATACCTACGACTACGTGTCGCGCCCCTGGCTTACCGACCCCGATAAAGCTACCTCAAACGCCGTCAACCTCAAAGCCAACTGGTCGGCTCGCCGCCAAGAGATGGTCTATTTTGCCACCGCCAACTATTCGCTCTTTGCCTTTGGCAACGCCGACGGCGCCCTGCCCAACAGCGATTTGGGCAAAATCGCCGAAAACCGCTTCGCCCTCAAAGGTGGCGTAGGCTATTTCATCACCCCCTCATCGACAGTAGCTGCCGACGCCGACGTCGACTTCCTCCACTACAACAACTTCAACCGATATAGCAACAGCGCAGTCGCTGCCGGCGACGGCAAAACAATCGGCGTCGTCACCCTGCGCCCCGCCTACCGCTACAACAGCTCGTCGCTCTACGCCAACATCGGCCTGCGCCTGCAATACACCTATGGCTCGGGCAAAGCTATCCACATCTCGCCCGACATCACCGCCGGCTACAACTTCTCTAAAGCCGTAGGCGCCTACATCAACCTCGACGGTGGCGAACATATCAACAACTTCGCCTCGCTGGTGGCTGTCACCCCCTACCTCTCACCATCGATTGCCTATGGCAACTCTCACATACCCTTCACCGCCGAAATAGGTCTGCGTATCGGTCAAATCAACGGCCTCTCGGTCGACATCCATGGCGGCTACGCTATGGCCAACGACTGGCTCATGCCCGCCGAAGCCATGGGCACCTACCTGTTTAAGGATGTCAACCTTCGTGCCCTCCACGCCGGCATCAACGCCCGTTGGAAACACTCCGACCTGCTCACCGTCCAAGCGTCATACGAGATTGCACCCGGCTCTTACAGCCACGCCTACTACCTCAACCGCGACCGTGCCAAGCATGTAGCTCAACTCAAAGTTGAAGTAGCGCCCATTGAAAAACTCAACATCGACGCCTCGCTCAACTTCCGCGGCGGTCGCTCGGCCTATATCTTCGACTTCTTCGGCAATCGCGAAAAATACAACCTCGGCAACATCTCCGACATCAATCTCGGCGCCGACTACGCCATCACAAAAGCACTGACCGTATTCCTTCGCGGCGAAAACCTCCTGAACCGTCGCGCTCGCCTGCTCCCCGACCTGCAAGCCCAAGGTATCAAAGGCTTGGTAGGTGTAGAACTCAAATTTTAAAAGTCAAAATAAAACGATTCATCATACTAACAAAATCTCGCACGTTCATGCTTAATATCATCAAAAACGACCCATGGTTGGAGCCCTTCAGCGATGCTATCGAGGGGCGCCACCAAGACGCTATACGCAAAGAAAAAGAGCTCACTCGCGCTTGCCGCACTCTCAACAACTTCGCCAACGCCCACCATTATTTCGGCCTCCATCAAGAGCCTTCGGGATGGGTGTTCCGCGAATGGGCCCCTAACGCTACGTCTATAGCGCTCGTCGGCGACTTCAACAAATGGAAAGAAACCGACAAATATCAGTTGAAACGCATCGACAACGGCGTTTGGGAGCTACATCTCAAACCCGCCGACATCAAGCATGGACAGCTCTATAAGATGCTCGTACACTGGAACGGCGGATGCGGCGAACGCATCCCCGCCTACGCCACTCGCGTAGTGCAAGACGACGTCTCTCACATCTTCTCGGCTCAAGTGTGGGCCCCCGACCCCTACCAATGGGAAATGGACGATTTCACTCCCGACACCAAACCACTGCTCATCTATGAATGCCACATCGGTATGGCTCAAAACCGCGAAGGCGTAGGCACCTACACCGAGTTTCGCGACCTGATATTGCCGCGCATCGCTGCCGACGGCTACAACGCCATCCAGATAATGGCCATCCAAGAGCACCCCTACTATGGCTCGTTTGGCTATCACGTGTCGAGCTTCTTCGCCCCCTCAAGCCGCTTTGGAACCCCCGAAGAACTCAAATCGCTCATCGACACCGCCCACCGTATGGGCATCGCCGTCATAATGGATATCGTACACTCCCACGCCGTCAAAAACGAAAACGAAGGCCTCGGCCGATTGGATGGCAGCTACGACCTCTACTTCTACGGCGACTCTCGCCGCGAACATCCGGCTTGGGACTCACTCTGCTTCGACTACGGCAAAAACGAAGTGCTCCACTTCTTGCTGTCAAACTGCAAATATTGGCTCGAAGAGTTTAGATTCGACGGATTCCGCTTCGACGGCGTCACCTCTATGCTCTATTACGACCACGGCTTGGGCCAAGCCTACGGCTCATACGCCGACTACTACAACGGCGGCCAAGACGTCAACGCCATCACTTATCTTACACTCGCCAACAAACTTATCCACCGCGTCAACCCCCACGCCATCACTATCGCTGAAGAGATGAGCGGCATGCCCGGATTGGCAAT
>CAZBBL010000092.1:0-8059 GCA_964490275.1 uncultured Barnesiella sp. | reverse complement strand
GTGCCCGGCACCTCCAACACCTACACCTTCAAATCAATCTCCTTCGCCCAATAGCTCCATCTCCACCCAGCAAATTTGCTCGCATCTCAATTGCAATAAGCGATTGTAGCTATATATAAAAACAAAACCCAATAGCTTGATATACAGGGGCTACTGGGATTCAACGCCACAAAGATAAAATATTATTTTGAATCATACAAAATAATCGTCACATTTCTTTCTAAAAAATGAATTTTTCTGATTTTGAAGCGATTGTATCGCATGAAAGACTTAATAGATATCTCATCGCCTGCAATGGAGATAAGAAAAAAGCGTTAACTTTATATAGATATAACTTGCAATTATCAGAGGCTCTATATTCAATAGTCAACTCCTTTGAAGTAGCTCTTAGAAACGCCATTGACAAACATTTAATTTCAAATTTAGGCCATGATTGGTTAAGAGATGCCGTTTGTGAAGACGGGATATTCACAATCCCTGTTCTGTATAAAACACATAAAATAATCAATAAGGCATATCTAAACCTATATCACAATTCAAAATATACACATTCTAAATTGATCGCCGAAATGGATTTTGGGATATGGAAGTATATGTTTTCTCCGATTCAGTATCGCCAAATAGGGAGGAACTTACTAAGTATTTTTCCTAATAAGCCAAGGTCATCGCGCCAAATGCAATATAACCAATCATATATTTTCAACGAAATCGATAAAATTAATTCACTTCGAAATCGAATTGCCCACCACGAACCAATCTGTTTCATTACAGGGACAAATACATACAGCACAAAATATGCTATTAATGTTTACAATAAAATTATTTGCCTATTAGGTTGGATGAATATTGATTCTACAAAGTATTTATACGGCATAGACCACGTCAAACGTGTGTGCTTTAAAATCGATAATCTATAATATCACGAATTTATTAATTGTTATCGCGTGGGTAAAAACAAATCCGATACGCAAGTGAGGCGACGCCCGATGGGGTGTCGCCTCGCTTGTAAGGTGGTGGGGGAGAGGGGGATTAGCGGCACGAGTCGAGCATCGTTTCGATAGCTTCGCGGTCGAGGTGCTGGCCGATGATCACGAGTTTCACCATGCGGTCGCCGTAGGTGTCGTCCCAATCGCGTTGCAAATTGGGGTCGACGCTCTTGAAATATTCGAGCTCGTCGGCCGGAGCGGTGGCATACCATTTGCCGGCCTCCTTGAGGCTCTTTTGCACGCCGGCTTGCTCAAACAGATAAGACATATCGCGATTTTGCTCGAAATAGACTACGCCTTTGGTGCGGATGATATTTGCGGGCCACATTTTGCCGATATAGAAGTCAAATTTGTTGAGGTCGAAGCCTTCGCGACGGAAGTAGACAAAGGTTTGGATGCCATATTCTTCGGCCTCGCCTTCGTCGTCGTGATGGTGGTGATGATGGTGGTGTTCATGCTCATGCTCATGTTCATGGTGGTGATGATGGTGATGGTCATGCTCGTCGTCGTCATCGTCGTCGTCATCATCGTCGTCGTGGTCGTGGTGGTCTTCGGCGCCCTTTTCGATTTCGGCAACCCAGGTTGCCGATGTTGCAACCTTTTCAAAATCAAACAGTTCGGTATCTAACAGGCGAGTGAGGTCGACGTCGCAATAGTCGCAGTCGATAATTTCGGCCTTGGGTTGGATAGCGCGGATGATAGCGCGGATGCGTCCGGCTTGTTGAGGCGTCACCTCCGAGATTTTGTTAAGGAGTATGACGTTGCAAAATTCGATTTGTTCGATGATGAGGTTTTCGATATCCTCCTCGTCGATTTTGTCGCTTTGGAGCTTTTCGCCGCAGTCAAATTCGCTTTGCAGACGCAGAGCGTCGACGACGGTGACGATACAGTCGAGGCGCGGAGCGAGGTCGCCGATACCCTTCATCGAAGGCATCGAGCAGATAGTTTGGGCGATGGGAGCCGGCTCACAGATGCCGCTGGCTTCGATGACGATATAGTCGAAGCGGTCAGAAGAGGCCAAGTCGGCGATTTGTTTCACCAGGTCCATCTTCAGCGTGCAGCAGATGCAACCGTTTTGCAGGGCCACCAAGTCGTCGGCGCCTTCGCCCCCGACGATGCCCCCTTTTTGTATAAGAGCGGCGTCGATATTAACTTCGCCGATATCGTTGACAATCACGGCGAAACGTATGCCGCGACGGTTTGACAAAATGCGATTGAGCAGAGTGGTTTTGCCGCTGCCGAGATAGCCGGTAAGAAGCAGCACGGGAATGTTGCAATTCATAGTTTTGAGTAATTTTAGTAGAGCTCGACTTTGGTGGCCGAGTCGTTTTTTTGAGTCACGCAAAATTATAACAAATATCCAAGAAATGAAAAAATATTGTTGCTACCATACTTGACTCTAAGAAATTTATATATCTTTGCCAAAAAATACAGAGATGTATAAGCCAAACAGCAATCTAAACCATAATTAATTATTTAATACTCAAATGTCAACACATCTTAGAGGGTGCGCCTTGCTGATATTCGCCACCCTGCTGTGTCGACCCGGCAATGCCGACACAACGCTCCCGGTAGCCCCGATAGCACCTTTAATCGATGCCTCGGCCACTTATCGCCTGACCAACTGCGAGGCAGGTCAGACCTCTATGACAATCACCAATCCCGAAACCTTGACGTCAATCTCATCTGAGTATTCCTGGCTACGCCCCTCGATAGCCGATGGTAAGCTCATCCTCGACTACGACGAAAACGTCAACTCGGGCCAACGAATGTCGCGTGTCTACCTTGCTCGCAAGGGATTCACTACCTCTACCATGACCGTCTACCAACCCGGCACTACCTTCAACTCCGACCTGGCTGCCCTTATCCCCCAGGCTCAGTATGTCACCCCCTCGTCGGCCACCGCAAGCTCTACCATCAACAACAACTATACAGAGCGCGGCATCGAACTGACCTACGACGGCGACACCTCTACATTCTACCATAGCGGCTACTTCACCTCTACCGACTCAACCTCCTACCCCGTGTTGGAATATTTCTTCGACCAAAGTTTCAACCTCGGCGAAATCACCTACGTGCCCCTCAACTATAGCGGCTACGCGGGCAACGGATGGTTTGGCGTCGTAGAGATTTACACCCGCAGCGCCTCGGCCGACGACTATACCTTGGCCCTCACCTACGACTTCGGCATGAAATCAACCACCCAAACCGTCGCCATCCCCGAAGCCGCCTCGAGCGACATCGTCGCCGTGAAATTTCGCGTCACATCGGGCAAACATGGCAAAGGCTTGCCCAACTGCTGGGCCTCGTGCGCCGAAATGAAATTCTCTACCCGCGTCATCCCCGTCAACGACAGCCGCATCTTCGCCGACGACGTCTATTCTCAGCTGGCCACCGGCGTCACCCTCGCCGACATCGACGCCATGTCAAACCCCATGCTCCAATCTCTGGCTCGACGCCTTTACACCCAAGAATATAGCTCTGAAGGCCGTGTAGCCTCAATCGTTCCGACGCTGTCGCTCGGCGAATATTGCACCCGCATCAAATCATACGGCCAATACGACGCCTACCAAGGCGCCACCGGCATCGTCGTCGGCAAAGGCACCAATATCGTCATCGTCAGTGGCATACCATCGTCGATGGGCACTACAAAAATGGAGCTCCGCAGCTGGCTGCCGACATCCGACCGCTCTGAGTCGTACACCATCAAAAACGGCATCAACGTCATCGAAAAAACTACCGACTGGGACGGCCTCGCCTACATCAGCAACTACAACTCTCAAGCCAACATCTCTGCCGGCAACGTCTCTACAATCACCGTTCATATCGTCGACGGCGCCGTCAACGGCGTCATCCGCGCCACGCAAACCAACGAGCAAAACCAAGCCATCATCGACAACGCTTGCCACGGCTCTATCGACGTCGTTGGCCAACGTGCCCACGCCATCTGGCAAACTGCCTCAATGAACTCTTATTGCAAAGGCAAATATGTGCAATATGTCAACCTCCTCGACCAACTCGTCATCTGGATTCATCGCATGATGGGCGTCGAAAAATATGGCCTGCTTAGCAACAACCTCACCCTGGCCTACACCTGCAATTGGAACTATATGACGCAAACCGGCACCGGCGTTGCCATCAACTGCGCCGAGGAATATCGCGTCTGCAGCTTCGACAAACTCTCCTCCGGCGACTCCGACGCCGTCTGGGGCTTGAGCCACGAATGGGGCCACCAACACCAAATGGACCCCTACTTCCGCTGGTCGGGCACTTGGGAAGTCACCAACAACATGAACGCTTGGTACAACCTCGTAAGAATGGGATATGCCGGCACCGTCGTCACCGACAACCGTAGCGGTGGCATCACAATGCTTGTCAACGACAACCATACCAAAACCAACTCTACCATGCGCCAAGAGGCCATCACTCAGGCCCAAAACGGCACCTTCGATTGGTCGCCCGAGCTCAAAGCCTTCATCCTCAGCCAAACCGACACCATCACCCGCTTCGCCGACGACCCACGCCACGCCCTGACACCCTTCGAAACCACCATCGGCCATCAAATGGGTATGCTCTTCTCGGTGTTTGCCTACTTCGGCGAGCAGCTCCCCGACAACGCCGACGGCACCCCTTACCGCCTCAACGACTACGACTACGTCGAAGACTTTGCCCCCGACCTCTATCAAGCCATCCGCACCACCGACGCCACCGAAGGCTCTACCGTCGAAAAATCAGCCATCGACAAATACGAAATGATTGCCCACGCCCAAAACGGTAGCAACGCCAAGTATCAGCGCCTCGTAGCCGACTATCCCCAGTCGGTTTGGGTCACCAAAGGCTATCTCAACGGCAGCAACAACAAAGGCCAAAACCTCGTGCCATTCGTCCTCAACTATATCCGCAAAGCCTCTCGCCTGTCGGGCTACAACCTCGTGCCCTTCTTCGAACGTTGGGGCATGCTCCGCGCAATCGCCATGCGCGTAGGCGACTATACAAGCAGCTACTACATCATGCCCGACGATATGCTCGACGAATTTATCTCCGACATGGACGACCTCGGCCTGCGCACCGTCAGCGACGAACTCATTGAGCGCATCTCCAATGTGCCCGTGCCGCAATATCAACAACCCGTCTTCCCCGACGACCACGCTACAACCGACACCGAAATAGTGTCAATCAAAAAGTAGTCAACCCCCTTTTTCCACACACCACGATTCACAATGAAAAACGCCATAAAACTCCTGCTCCCTATCGCAGCCATTGCCTTTGGAGCTTTTGCCCAAGCCGACGTCACTTCGCTCGCCGACATCGACAACGCTACCGTCGTCTCCATCGTGCGCCGTCCCGCCGAAGCCGACACCTGCGGCTATCTTACATATATCCCCGGCGAAGGCCAAACAACCCTGCCCGTGGCCACTTCACAAACCCTCGACGACAACGCCCTGTGGGTCATCTACTACAACTCGGCCGACAACAAATATTTCCTCTACAACATCGGCGCTCAAATGTGTGTCAACACAGCCTCCTCAGGCGCCACATTCAGCCAAACAGCCACCGCCGTCACCCCTACATATATCGACTCTAAAGGCGCTTGGACCCTTACCTCCAACAGCCAAATGCTCGGCCTTACTACCTCGCGCCGCGCAGCTGCCTACTTCCTCCAAGACATGACGGCCGACGACGGCGGATTCTTCTTCACCATCACCACCAACGACCGCCAACTCTCCGACGACGAAAAAGCTACCATGGCGATGCAAGTCTACGCCTCGCGCAACGCCCAAATCGAAGCCTATCGCGCTATGTTGCAGAAGTTTAGAAACGTCAACGCCGACGGCCTTACCGGCTATTGCGGCACCTACGACCTCGACGCCTTCGCCCAAGCCCTCGACAACGCCGACACTACCCCCATCGACACCATCGAGATGCTCGCCCAACAAACCATCCTCTCGGCCCTGCCTCAGCCCGGTTGCTACTACCGCATCAAAAACATTGAGCGCCCCACCAACAACAGCCTCAACAACTATATGACGCTCAAACCCTCAGGCAAAGAACTCTTCGTACAAAACTCCACACTGCTGTCGACTCAGAGCTCTACCTCTACCGGCGAAAACCTCCGCCTATTCCAGTTTGAACCCGTCGCCTCGGCCGGCTCTACCTGCTACCGCCTGCGCCAATCGGCCGCCGCAGCCTATCTCAACCTCCCCGGCATCTCCTCAGCCGTACAACTGGTCGACGCCTCACAAGCAGCCGTGTTCAACCTTACACGCTACGACTACGAGCAACGCCTGTTCCTGCTCCGCTACAACGGCACCTCCAACGTCGACCTCACCTCCAACGGTAGCAACGGCGGCCAAACCGTCGTCCCCTACAACGTCGCCGAACGCCCCCAACGCTGGTATATCGAGAAGGTTGAGCAAATCAACGGCCCCACACTCGACGCCAACGGCTGGGCCGGTGTCGAGCTCCCTTGCCCCGTCACCCTGCCCGAAGGCGTCACCGCCTATAGCGTCAACCACGTCGAAGAAACCGCCGTCGCACTGACTGCCCACCAAGGCGTTGTCGCCGCCTATACCCCTATGATTATCAAGGGTGAACCCGGCACATCCGTAGTGTTTACCATCGCTACAGACACCGCCTCAGAGCCCCAAACAGCCGACCTCGACGACGATGACGAAGTCAACATCCTCTCGGGCGTCACCATGTCGACCACACCCACCGACCCCGACCGCTACGTGCTCGCCGTTGTCGACGGCGCTACCGTCCTCCAACTCGTCGAGTCGACCGCCGCGCTGAGCGCCGACACCGTCTATCTCGATGCCGACCTGGTCAAATCGGGCAACCCAACCCTCGACCTGATTGTAGAACACATATCGACCGGCGTCGACACCGTAACAACCGATACACATACCGTCGACAGCTACGACCTGCTCGGCCGCCCCGTCAGCCCCGACACCCGCGGTAGGGTAGTGGTCAACAGCGACGGCACCAAAACCCTCCGCCGATGATAATCTGGAATCCATGGCACGGATGCAAGAAGGTCAGTGAAGGCTGCCAACATTGCTACATGTATTTCCTCGACTCCCGTCGAGGCATCGACACCTCGCGCGTGTTCCTCACCGACAAGTTCGACTTGCCGGTGCAGCGACGCCGCGACGGCAGCTACCGCCTCCCATCCGGCATGGATTTGTATGTAGGCCTGTCGACCGACTTCTTCGTCGAAGAAGCCGACCCCTGGCGCGACAAAGCCTGGAGCTTCATTCGCCAACGCTCCGACATCTCCTTCCGCCTGCTTACCAAGCGCGCCGAGCGCATCGCCTCGTGCCTCCCCGCCGACTGGGGCGACGGCTACGACAACGTGTTGCTGCAAGTGACCACCGAAAACCAGCGCCGTGCCGACCAGCGCCTACCCCTATTGGCCGCCATCCCCGCCAAGCATCGCGGCTTTATGTGCGCCCCATTGCTCGGCCCAATCGACGTCGACCGCTACCTCGCCGACGGCAGCTTCGAAGTAGTGCTCTGCGGAGGCGAAAACTACGACGGTGCACGCCCATGCGACTATCAGTGGGTCAAGCAGCTCAGCGACCAATGTCGCCGCCACAACGTCACCTTCAACTTCATCGAAACCGGCACCGTATTCGTCAAAGACGGTCGCAGCTATCACATCCCCAACAAGCGCCAACAGTCGCTCCAAGCCTTCAAATCGGGCTTGAGCTACCAAGGCAAAGAGTTGCACTTCGACCTCCACAATCCCCAGCCACAACTATTTCCCGACCAAACCTACTCGCCGTTCTTCCGACCCCATTGCCAAACCTGCGGCACACGCCTCACCTGCAACGGCTGTAGCAACTGTGGCGCTTGCCAATCGCTCGACACCGCCGACGACCCCGTCGTAGACTAATCCACTCGCTTCATTCCCGGCGGCTTGCATCAACTGCCCAGCTTAGTTATAGGTCTTATAAGTCTTATAGGTCTTATAGGCTTTATATGATATATTATTCTCATTTATAGGCGTTTGCGACGCTCGAGCGAGCTGTCTACGAAACAACAAAAACCCCGTCTCACTCCAATGTTGT
>CAZBBL010000091.1:0-8081 GCA_964490275.1 uncultured Barnesiella sp. | reverse complement strand
AAAGCCAAACCCGACAGCAATCGCACCTTGACATTCTTACCATAAAAAGCGGCTCTCACCCTCAAGAGGATGCACCCACGTTGTAGGGGCGAAATTCATTTCGCCCGCTCCACTCAAACGCCTCATTCTCCGGGAGTTCCGCGCTATCACCGACCCGGTTATACGTCTTATACGTCTTATACGTCTTATACGACCTATATGACCTATCACCCTCATCCACCGCTATTTGCGCCGCTGACGCTCCGCTCGGGCGCGATGAATCGCGCCCCTACATCGTTGCTGCCAACCACCATCATTGTGGTGTCCGCCAAGGACACCGATTTCTTGTCATCTGCATAGCCTTCACCCACAGAGGCTTCCCCTACAATGCGTATGATGTGTATTGGTGGGGCTTGGGGAGGGGTAAAACAAAAGAGGCAACGCCGCGTGGACGTTGCCTCCCTCCATATACTGAGAACGAAAATTGCCTTAGTTGTTCTCGGGGCGAAGTTTGCGCACAGTGACTGCAGTTTGCCACATTTCGCTTTCGCGGAGAGCTTTGAGCTCGCCTTCGAGTTTCTCGCGATAGTCGGGCTTAGAGTTTGAGTCGATAGAGATTTGCGCTTCGTTGCCTGTTTTTACGCTGTTGTAGAGTTTTTCAACGACGGGTTTGATAGCGTCGTGGAACGGACCCATCCAGTCTAAGGCACCGCGTTGAGCTGTGGTAGAGCAGTTGGCATACATCCAGTCCATGCCGTTTTTAGCAAACAGAGGCATGAGTGATTGTGTGAGTTCCTCAACGGTTTCGTTGAATGCTTCAGAGGGAGAGTGACCGTTTTCGCGGAGCACTTCGTATTGAGCCAAGAGCAAGCCTTGGATAGCGCCCATCAGTGAACCGCGTTCGCCGGTGAGGTCAGATGTAGCTTCGCGTTGGAATGTGGTTTCAAACAAGTAGCCTGAGCCGATGCCGATACCCAAGGCGATGGTGCGGTCGTAAGCGCGGCCGGTGGTGTCTTGGTAGATGGCGTATGAAGAGTTCAAACCACGGCCTTCGAGGAACATTGTGCGGAGCGATGTGCCTGAGCCTTTGGGGGCAACCATGATGACGTCGATGTCGGCGGGGGGCACAACGCCGGTGCGGTCAGACCAAGTGATAGCGAAGCCGTGCGAGAAGTAGAGGGCTTTGCCGGGGGTGAGGTATTGTTTGATTTTGGGCCAAACCGACATTACGGCGGCGTCAGAGAGCAGACACATGATGATAGTGCCTTTTTGGCAAGCTTCTTCGATAGAGAAGAGGGTCTCGCCGGGCACCCAGCCGTCTGCGACAGCTTTATCAAATGTTTTGCCTTGACGTTGGCCAACAATCACATTGAAGCCGTTGTCGCGGAGGTTCATGCTTTGGCCGGGACCTTGCACACCGTAGCCGATAACGGCAATAGTTTCATCTTTGAGTACTTCGCGAGCTTTTTCCAAGGGGAATTCATCGCGAACAACGACGGTTTCTTCAACACCGCCAAAATTCATTTTTGCCATGATAGAAGCAATTTAGTTTTGATTCGTACTATTGGATAACTCCTGTAAGAATATTGATAACGATTTCTGATGCAAAGGTAACAAAATTCTTTTAATTATTCAGTAAATTATCCAAAATTGTTTTGAATCGATTGTTTATTTGATAATTTTTCCTGTTTTTGAGCCTTTTGAGGTCACAACTCTTACGATGTAGAGCCCTGCGGGGAGCTTTTCTACGCTCAGTTCATTGGTTGTGGTAGAGGCAATAGCGCGTCCGTTGAGGTCGTAGACCGACAATTCGACGATGGGGTCGTTGCCGTTGGCTACGACGATTGTTCCGTCGAAGCTAAAAGTTGTGCCATTGTCGGCGGTGATGTTGTCTACGCCGGCACTCTCGCCGATGGTCACTTCGCGATAGTAGGCGTCGCGGTTGGTAAGCGGCAGCAATGTGTTGTTGATGCGAGCTTCGACTATCGGCATATAAAGGCCGTCGGCGACACCGGGACGATATTTGGTGGTGACGGTTTTGGTTTCGCCGGCTTCGATGGTGTTGTTGCCCATGTAGACGATTTCGCCACCGGAGTTGGTGAATTGACGCAGACGCACATAGATGTAGCCTGAATAGCGGGCGTTGGCTTTGACTGTCAAACTTACGTCAACTCGTTCGGTCGACTTGATTTGGGTGGGCATATCGAGGCTAACGGCTTCGAGCGTGAGGTTGTCGTTGGCGGTCACTGTAATATGGAGATCGTCACTACCGATAGCGGGTTGCTCTTTTGAGTTTCCGTCGAGGTAGTAGGCTCTGATTACGTATTCGCCGGGGTCGACGCTCAGGGTGTTGTAGATGGTTTTTGTCGCTGTTTCGCCTTTGGCAAGGGTGACATCGCCGGCTATGAGCACTTGCTCTTTGTCGGGATTATCGGCGGGACTGATGCGACATACGACGCGTGAAGAGCCGGCAGCGCCAAAGTTTTTCATCTTCATGGCGAGCATGATAGTTTCGCCTTGGCGATATTGCGAGTCGCTGTTGTTGTCGACGATGTTGGTTGTAAAGCGAATGACCGGAGATGTGCGCTCGGGCAGCACGGTGAGTTTGCTTTGGCCGACTAAGCTGTCGTCGAAAGGTTCCGACTCATAGCCCGAGTGAGCGACGGTCAGATAATAGTCGCCGGCGGGCATGTTTTCGTCGAGTGTTACGTCGAAGTTGACATCCTCGGTAGAAAGGTTGTAGATGCTTACCTCGTGGGTAGAGTCGTAGGTCGCTCCGGTTGTTGCGGATGTGAAGCGCAGTATGAGCGACGACAAACCGTAGTCTGTGCTGAGATTGGCAATGGTTGTCGACAGGGTAGCGCTTGCGTTGGCATACACTTCGCCTTGGGCTGTAATCGGGGCCACCAATTGGGCTTTTGGCGTGGGCTGATGAGACGACGCTGAGGTGATTACTCCATTCTTTACGCTACAATCCATATACGAGGGCAGGCCTTCGGGATGGCGCATTACGGTAAGGTTGGCGTCGGTTGAGGCTTTGAATGCAAATCTCAGTTGGTAGTTGCCGTCGGCTACGCCGTCGACATTTACCGGGACGTTGCGCATGGTTACCATAGTGGCGCCTGAGCGGCCACCGCTGAAGCCTTCGATGGCGAGCGATTGGCTACGCAGATCGGCAACGATATTGCCGTCGTTGTCGACCAATACGGCATGGATTGTGCCGTCAAACGCGCGAGTGTCGAGGTTCTCGGCATAGGTCATCAATGTGCAATCGGTGCCGTAGAAGTTGCCCGTGAGGCGAGTTGCGCCATAGATTGCCATCACGGTTGAGGGGTTGGCGACAGTGCCGGCGGGGGCAAATCCGGTGATTATCTCTTGGTCTACGTTGTAGCCTCCCGAGCCGCCACCGGTGCCTATGCTCGATGGGTCGAGGTGGTTGATGCGGTAATATCCGTTGCTGCTACCGTTCCAGCCCCAGTTGATATGCACGTAGTCGGCATCGTCGTATCCGTCGCAGACAAATGCGTGGCCGCCCGAGAGGTCTTCGGACGTAGCTGAATAGTAGACGGGGTGGCCGGCGTTGAGCTCGGTCTTGATCATTGTCATCCACTCGTTGGTGTCGTAGTAGTCGCGTGAATGCATTCTCACGGAGCTGTCGTAGCCGAAATAGTCGCGCAAGGCGGTCGGCACGAGCATGGTGTAAGCGCCGGAGCCGCCGTCCATATATTCCATTTCAACGGCGACGCCAAAGTGATAGGCCAATGTTGATAGGGCCACTACTTGGGCGTCGGTGGGGGCGTCGGGGATGATAGCCGGCATATTGGCCCAATCGTAGGTTGTAGCACCGAAATCGGCCGAGAGTGTTTGGCTGTTCCAGGTGTATGATTTTGAACCGCTACCGATTGTGGGGTAGTTGTAGTAGCGCATGATTTGAGTGGCGGCGGTGGCTACGCAGCCAACGTAATAGTGCGACGAGCTTGTCGTCGGGCACATTTCGTTGAATGGATAGCCTTGGCTCCATGTGATGTCGCCGAGCAAGGGACTGACAATCGGCGTGCCGGCAGCCACAGCTTTTGTGTCGCTGACATTGATATCGTTGGTGACGATGTCGGCATTGATGGCCAAGAGTTGGTCGAGCTGCGACGGTAGGTCGTTGACGTCGATAGAGCCGGTAAGAGAGTATCCGAGCACCTGTGGCAGACGGTCGTCGCCACTGACGATGACAAATCCACCACCCTCGCGGTTGAAAATATAGAAAGGTTTGTCGGCTTTGGCGAGCGATTTGGCCAAGCGCGACGATGCCTTAGCGGGGTTTAATGACGTGCCGGCCAAGCGATTGCTATTAAGAAATCTCTCGGCGGTAGCTTGTGCCTCGGTAGGGCTGATGGGTGAGGCAACCAGTTGTAGAGGCATGGCTGCCATCAGCGCTATAATAGTTTTGAGAGTGAGCTTCATAACAGAGACGTTGATAGGTGAAAAATCGGAGCACCGCCGAGTTGATACGGCGGTGTCCCGATAATGTGGTGATTTCCTCTTCTATTATCTTAGAAGATAAATTTGTATGACTTGCCATCTACCACGGCGATTACTACGCCTTTGTTGTCGATAGCGATGGTAGCGTTGCCCTTGACGCTGGCGATAACGCGGCCGCTGAGGTCGTAGATAGTAGCGTTGTTGCCTTCGATTGTCAATTCGTTGACAGCCGATTTCCAAGCTTTGGCAGTATCGTTGCCGATAGTGATTGTTTCAACGCCTGAAGCCGATTCTACGTCGAATGCTTCCGACTCAACCGATGAGATGGTGGTGATTTCGCTGCTTACGACTGTGCGAGCCACTGATTGAACGGTGAACGAACGTTTAGCGTCGGCCGTTTTGGGCTGATTGAAAGTGTAGGAAGTGTTTTCGGTGTTGGCGATTTCTACTACTTTGGTGACGGTAGAGCCTGCGGGGAGCATTTGAGCTACGCTGATTTCGTCGATGTAGAGTTTGTTGCTGTCGGTGTAGGTGAGTTTGATGCGAGTAGCGGCATTGCCACCGGTGAGGTCGACGCTATAGAGCTTGTAGGCAGCAGTGTCGATTGTGATAGTGGCGGTGCTCAATACGTTGTCTTCGCTGTCTAAGGCAGAGACGGTGACGGTGCCACCGGTTTTGTATGTGCCATAGGTGGCTTCAGCGAGGTTGAGGTTGACGGTGAAAGCGCCGTTGTTGGCTGCCAAATCGATGGCGGGAGTAATCACTGAGTTGTTGCTGCCGTAGGGATAGATTACGAAGTTGCCTTCACAGAAAGCTTTTGAGAAGTCGGTTTCCCAACCTGTTTGCTTGGTGTAGTCGTTGAGATCGCCACTGTAGCTTACAGAGGAGAATGTGCCGAAGTTGATGCCTGCGAAGTCTTCGTCGAAGATGGTTTGGATACCCGCTTCAGCGGTGACGGAAGTTTCGTAGTAGTTGACGATGTAGCTGATAGCGCCCTCAACTGCATTCCAAGAGGCGGTGAAGCCGTTGTCGGTGACGTCGGTGGCTTTGAGGCCTGTGGGGGCGGCGATTTCGCTGACTACTTTTACTACTTCGATTTCTTCAGAGTTGGCCGAGACGTTGTCGCCTTTGACTACGCGCACTACATAATAGTAGGTGGTGTTGGCATCGAGGCCGCTCACTTTATATGAGTTGGTGTCGACCGATTGGTTTTGAAGCAGGTATTTTTTTGAGCCGTCGGCGTCGTAAGAGTAGACGTCGAGTTGATAAGTAGCACCGGTGACTGCTTTCCAGCGAGCGGTGAACGATGTGCCGTCGGCGTCGCTGGGCTGGTAAGCTGTTGTGGGAGCTACGAATGTTGAGCTGCTTTCAACTTTGATTGATTTGATGTAGATACCATTGGCAGCCAAATATGGGCTCACTTTCACGCGAGAATATGACGAGCCGCCGCTAAAGATAGTGGTGATTGTGGTCCATTGGTCGTCGTAGAGATATTCGGTGTTGGTGGTAGTGCTGATACCAAATTGTGCTCCGCCACCGTATTCAGCGCCTGAGCGTACGACCATGGTGACGCGGATAGGAGTGGAAGATGAGGCTCCCGTGAGGTAGGAAGATTCGATGTAGCCGTTGTCTTCAACCCAGATGCAGCCACCGGCTGAGTGAACTTTGGAGCCACGCCAAACTTTATCGGTTTTGGTGTAGAAGTCGCCTGAATAGAGCGATGTAGCGATGTCGTCGCCGGGCTCGGCTTCGGTGCCGTCGGTGAAGATTGTAGAAAAATCTGTGTCGATGAAGACCTTAAGGTCGTCTTGCGCAGATGCTGTGTAGCCGGTTGCGGCGACTACGAGGCCTGTCATAAGCGAAATTAGTTTTTTCATTGTTGCTTAAATGTTAGATTATGGAGCGTTTAGAAAGTATAAAAATCTGAGCACTTATAAATAAAGTATAACTCTCAGTATGGAGGGGTCCGCGCAAGCGCGGTAGGATATGGAGGGACGTGTCGAGAGAGACCGGAGTCGTCAGTTGTCTGACGTAGGGCGAGTGGCAAAGAGTATGTGGGCGCGAGTGCATACTGCACCGTCGCGCATCAGTTGGATGTCGTGTGTCTGGTTGCCGGTTTTGCGGCATACTTCTACCATTTGGTCGTGGCGCACCTCGTTGCGAAAAGCTATTTCGAAAGCGGCAATACGATTGCGGTCGAAAAATTCTACATCCCAGTTGTCGAGTATAAATTGTATATAGCGCGAGGTGTTGACGTGACGGTTGAAGTCGATGTCGGAATATTTAAATTGATATGTTGAGCAAACGTCGGGCTCGGTAATTAAGGGTAGGCGTTGGCTTTTGTCGATTAGGCACGGCCTGTCGGAAGTCTCTATTCCCTGCATATACTCAGAGAGGTCGGCCGGTCGGCGCGAATCGATGTTGATAGCGACCCATATTAAGCGAGCGTAGCCGATGGTAGAGCCGTCGGCGTCTTGTATCTCTACGTTGCGTTCGGAGAAGTGGCGATTGAGCGATTCCAGCCAGGTAATCATGCGATAGTTGCGGTTGATGGCCGGCATACGATCGATTTTGATGTTCATTCTCGATAATACCCAAGCGTTGCCGTCGGGCGTCAGTCGGTCGTAGCCGATGTTGAGCGCATTTGCATGGGCAGTCGACACCTCGATGAGGCGCTGCGCCAACAGCGGCAGTGAAATCTCAGATTGAGCGTTGCACTCGGCGGCGCTCAAAAATCGCTCTATTGAAAATTCTTTGAGTGAGGGTTGGCTCATTCGTTTTCGGGGTGAAGTTTGGCTTGTTGTTCGATATAGTTTGACACCAATTCGACGGGCGACTTAGTGACGGCTACGCGGCCCGAGCGTACGAATTGACGTATGTCGAATCGACGTAGTTCTTCGAAAAGGGCTTCGGTCTCGTCGTTGTGGCCTGTTTTTTCGAGCACTACATATTCGGGCGTGATTTCGAGCACGCGAGCGTTGTAGTGGCGTATGATGTTTTCCAAGTCGGCGGCGTGGAGCAGCCCTTCGGTAGGCACTTTGTAGAGCGCCACCTCTTGGTAGACAATCTCGTCGTCGGTGTGGAGGAAGGCTTTGATGACGTCGATACGCTTTTCGATTTGTTTCACTACCTTTTGCATCGATTCGTAGTCTGACCACGCTGTCAGCGTCAGTTTGTGGATGCCACGTATTGACGTTGCGCTGGCCGAGATGCTCTCGATGTTGATGCAGCGGCGGGTGAATATGATTGTCACTTGGTTGAGCACTCCGACGTTGTTTTCGGAGAACACTGATATCGTGTATAGTTTCTTGTCCATAATAATCGCTCTATGAGATTAATATTGGAAATACTCGTTGGCATTGACCATCATCTTGTCGACCGATGCTCCCAACGGTATCATCGGGAAAATCATGTCGGTGGGGTCGATGTTGACGTTGAGCAAGTAGGCTCCTTTGTGGTTGACCATGCGATTGATGGCGTCGCCGAGTTGGCTGCGGTCGTCGACATTCTCGGCGCCAATGCCATAGGCGTTGACCAGCGAGACGAAGTCGGGGTTGAGCAGTGGGGTCTGCGAGAAGCGGCTGTGGAAGAACAGTTCTTGCCATTGGCGCACGTTGCCGAGGAAGTTG
>CAZBBL010000090.1:0-8102 GCA_964490275.1 uncultured Barnesiella sp. | reverse complement strand
GACCGCCCCGACCCGGCTGCCGACGCTGCAGGCGTCAAATACACCCCAGGCTTTGTCCACCAAGTAATCTTCAACACTTACCTCAAAGACCACCCGTCGCCCGAAGATATCGAATACTACATGTGTGGCCCCGGCCCGATGAGCGCAGCCGTCAACAAAATGCTCTACGATCTGGGCGTTGAACCCGAAAGCATCCACTACGACAACTTTGGCGGATAAACTCAGCACAACGCATAACACATTGAAGATGAAAGCCATATTCGACGCCGACTTGTCAAAGCTCAACACCTTCAGGCTCCATAGCGTAGCCTCTGCCTTGGTGACATTCACCACCGCCGACGACCTACGACAAATACTCAACGACAAATCGCTACCCAAACCGCTGAAAGCCATCGGTTCGGGCAGCAATTTGTTGCTTCAACCACGCTTCAACGGCACTATCTTGATGAGCGACGACACATCAATCAGCTTCAACAACGACGGCGACAACGACGTCATCGTCACCGCCGGAGCTGCCGTTGAGATGGACGCATTGGCCTTGGCGTGCGCTCAAAAAGAGTTGTGGGGCTTGGAAAACCTCTCAGGCATACCCGGGACAGCCGGAGCCGCTCCGGTTCAAAACGTCGGAGCCTACGGCTTAGAGGTAGGCCAAATCGTCGCAAACGTCAGATGTTTCGACACAGCCACAGCCTCCATCATAGACTTCGCGCCCGAAGACCTGGCTTTTGCTTATCGCGATTCAATGCTTAAGCGTGCCGCCGGACGCTACATCGTGCTGTCTACTTCGCTGCGGCTCAGTCGCAAACCCAATCCACGATTGGGCTACGCCAACCTCCACACTCTGCTCGAAGAATATCCGGCCCAACAACTGACACCACTGATTGTGCGCAATCGCATCATCGCCACGCGCAATAGCAAGCTCCCGGCCGTCGACACTATCGGCAGCGCCGGCAGCTTCTTCAAAAACCCCGTAGTAGACCGTAGCGTATATCAAAAAATCACGGCCCTGCACCCTGAGAAGAACGTGCCATATTATGCCGTCGGCGACACCCAAGTAAAGATACCGGCGGCCTGGCTTATCGACAACGCCGGATGCAAAAGCTTGAAAAAAGGTGGCGCAGCCATCTGGCAACAGCAACCCCTGGTAATCGTCAACAGCGACGGCACCGCCACAGCCGCCGATATCATCGAGCTTGAGCAGGCCGTCATTCAACGAGTCGCATCGCGATATGGCATCACCCTATCTCCCGAAGTAGAGCATCTGGGCAGCGCCATCTAAGCATATCAGTTAACCTTTCACTACCCCTAAAACAGACCATAGCTATATGAGTTCATTCATAATCGAAGGAGGCCGCAAACTCAGCGGCTCAATTGAGCCCCAAGGCGCAAAAAACGAAGCGTTGCAAGTGATTAGCGCTACATTGCTGACCACTGACGAAGTGACCATCGACAACATCCCCGACATACTCGACGTGCGCAACCTTATAGCGCTCCTCGACGGAATGGGCGTCGAAGTCACACGCAACAGCAAACATAGCTTCACTTTCTGCGCCAAAAACATCGACCTCGAATACGTCAATAGCTCCGACTTCATCAGTCGCAGCGCTCGTCTGCGCGGCTCAGTGATGCTTATCGGTCCGCTTTTGGCTCGCTATGGCTGTGCTTACTTCCCCAAGCCCGGTGGCGACAAGATTGGCCGTCGCAAAGTCGACACCCATATCCAAGGGCTCACCGCCCTCGGCGCCGACGCCACCTACGACGTCAACCTCGCTTCATATCGCCTCACCTCGCCCGGCGGCAAGCTCCAAGGCGCATATATGCTTCTCGACGAAGCCTCTGTCACCGGCACGGCCAACATCATCATGGCCGCAACCTTGGCCAAAGGCAAAACCGTCATCTACAACGCCGCCTGTGAGCCATACATACAACAACTCTGCCGCATGCTCATCGGCATGGGTGCCGACATTCAAGGTATCGGCTCAAACCTCATCACCATCGTCGGCAAAGATTCGCTCAACGGCACTCGCCACCACATATTGCCCGACATGATTGAAGTAGGCAGCTTCATCGGCCTTACAGCCATGACCCAAAGCTCGCTTACCATACGCAACGTATCGGTCGAAAACCTCGGCATCATACCGCGTGCCTTCGAACGCCTCGGCATCGTCATCGAGCAACAAGGCGACGACCTGTTTATCCCGGCACAAGAAACCTACGAAATCGAAACCGGCTTGGACGGCTCAGTGCCAACCATTGCCGATGCGCCTTGGCCCGGACTGACCCCCGACCTGCTGAGCGTCATCTTGGTAGCCGCCACACAATGCAAAGGCAGCGTGTTGATTCATCAAAAAATGTTTGAAAGCCGTCTATTCTTCGTCGACCGCCTCATCGACATGGGCGCACAGATAATACTATGCGACCCCCACCGCGCCGTTGTCGTAGGCCTTGACCACCGCTACCGCTTGCGCAGCAACCGCATGTCGTCGCCCGACATCCGCGCCGGCATCGCCCTGCTTATCGCAGCCATGTCGGCCTCAGGCACCTCTGTAATCGGCAACATAGAGCAGATACAACGTGGCTACGAAGATATCGATTTGCGCCTCAACGCCATCGGCGCCGCCATCACTCGCGAATAGCAGCAAACGGCGTTCACCCACCAAAATTGCACACGTCATAGCCAAAAACGCAAAAATATAAAATTTTATAAAACTTTATAGGTTGAAGTCGTCTTTTAGGTAAAATGGCTAACTTTGTGGTGAAAAGTTCGGTTTGAACATTTATTATGACATTAGACGAATACAAAGATATAGCGCCATACGACGACTGCGACTTCGCGGCGAATATGGCTGAATTGGTCAAAGAGCCCGGGTTTGAACATGCCGTGAAGTATGTCATGCCGACCGTTGACTACCCCACATTCGCACAGCAACTGCTAAGCATCAACAGCAAAAACGAATTCCAACGCAAAGTGATGGTGCCATTTTTAGAGATGTTGGCATCCAAAACTTCTGCAAGCCTGTCGATGGACGGATTAGATAACTGCCCCGAAGACAGCGTCAACACGTTCATATCCAACCATCGCGATATCGTGCTCGACCCGACATTCCTTAATCTCGGTTGGCTGCGCAACAATCGCAACACCGGCGAAATAGCCCTCGGCGACAACCTGCTTATCTATCCCTGGATTGAAAAGCTCGTAAAGCTCAATAAAGGCCTCATCGTAAAGCGCAACCTCAAGATGCTCAAGGCTTTTGCTGCTGCCAAGCAGCTTTCGGGTTACATCCACTATTGCATCAACGACAAGAAAGAGTCGGTTTGGATTGCTCAACGCGAAGGCCGCGCCAAAGACTCCAACGATTGCACCCAAGAAGGCGTGCTCAAAATGTTGGCCTTGGCAGGAGACAAATCTCCGGTAGAGAATCTGATGGAAATAAACATCTGCCCCGTCACCATCTCCTACGAATTTGACCCCAACGACTACCTCAAAGCATCCGAATTTCTGCTCAAACGTCGCGACCCTGAGCATACAAAAAGCCAGCACGACGACCTCTTGAGCATGGAAACCGGCCTTCTCGGCTTCAAAGGGCGCATCCACTACCATATCTCGCCCTGCATCAACACCGAGCTAAGCACCCTGCTGCAAGTCACCGACAAAAACGAGTTATTCCAAGCAGCAGCCGCTATCGTCGACCGCCACATCCACTTAGGCTACAAAATCTACCCCATCAACTATATCAGCTACGATATCGTCAACTCTACCACCCGCTTTGAAGATTGCTATACCGACGACGATAAAGCAAACGTGAAAGCCTATATCGAGCAACAACTCACCAAGGTAAGAGTCGAGAACGTAACCGATGAAGAACGCCAATTCATGCGCGATTTGATGTTGAAAATGTACTCCAATCCTCTCAAAAACAAACTTATAGCAGAGGGCAAATAATTGTCTCCGCTGCCACTATTCAACCGTGCTCTCCGGCCATGAGGATAAACCTTCTCGGACACTTATTCATATTATTGGTCAATCTCGGCGTTGGCTACTATATCGTTGACGCTTGTCGTAAACGCTTCAAAAATCAAGCGTGGGCAAAAGGCGCCTTAGCTATGATTTGTCTTACGATTGCGTTGACCTTGGCCATTACGGTGATGTCGAAACTGACACTCGGCGACACTGCGTTTAAAGCGCTGATGTGGATGATGATGACATACTATTCGCTATTTGCAGCCCAGTTTGTCTTTGTCGTCGTCGACTTGTTGGCAAAAATACCCTGCCTGTTTAAGCGCCGACGTGCAAAGTGGCTCTCAAAAACAGCTCTATGCTTAAGCATACTGTCATTGCTTACGATATGGTGGGGATGCATCTTCAACCGCTTCAACATCGACGTCGAAGAGGTAGAAGTATCCATCAAAGACCTTCCGAAAGCCTTCGAAGGCTATCGCATCGCACAAATATCCGACATTCATAGCGGCACCTACGACTCAGATACGACCTTTATCAGTCGCGTCGTAGATCGCATCAACCAACTCGACGTCGACCTCGTAGTTTTCACCGGCGACATCGTCAACCGCCACAGCACCGAGATTGAGCCGTTCATACCCGTGCTCAAGCGTGTTCATGGACGTGACGGCCAATTTGCCATACTCGGCAACCACGACTATGCCGAATACTACTTCGGCGAGGATGACCCTGATGCAGCACGTGCCGACGTCGTCCACCTATGCGACATCTATGAATCGACAGCCTTCGACATCTTGCTCGACGAAAACCGCGTCATACGCCGTGGCAACGACTCTATCGTAGTCATCGGAGTGCAAAACATCAGCAAGCCCCCCTACCCCAACCGAGGCAACCTCAAAAAAGCATACCCCAACCTGAGCGACGGCGCTACAAAAATCTTGCTGTCGCACGACCCGATTCATTGGGTAGACGACATCGCCGACAACCCCGACATAAACATCGCCCTTACCCTATCGGGCCACACTCATGCCGCCCAAATGAAAGTAGGCCGTATCTCTCCCGCCGCCATCATACATCCTCATGCTTGGGCCGGCCTTTATGTCGACAGCGATAGCAGCCGGCAGCTCTATGTCAATATCGGCCTCGGCACAGTAGGCGTGCCAATGAGATTGGGCGCAACTCCCGAAATCACAATCCTTACCCTCACAGGCAAATGACCCACAGCGAAATAATCTCCTCCGCGCTCGGCATCAACCTCAAAAATGTCGAAGCAACTATCTCTCTATTAGACGACGGCGCTACCATACCATTCATTAGCCGCTACCGCAAAGAAGCCACCGGAGAGCTCGACGAAGTGGCTATTTTCGACATCCAACGACGCCTTGAGCAACTACGCGAACTCGACAAACGCAAAGCCACTATCATCGCGACAATCGCCGAGCAACAAAAACTTACACCCGACTTAGAGGCTGCAATCTATGCAACCTACGACCCGGCCCAATTAGAAGACCTCTATCTACCCTACAAGCCCAAACGTCGCACACGAGCTCAGATAGCTCGCGAGCATGGACTCGAACCGCTGGCTAAATCAATCATGAGCCGCAACGGCTCGTTTGCTCGCAGCGCAGCTCGTCGCTACGTCAACAAAGACGTAGCCACCGAAGACGACGCCATCGCCGGAGCTTCAGATATCATTGCCGAATGGATTAGTGAAAACCAAGCTATACGCCGCTATGTGCGCACCGACTACGAGCGCAACGCCACTATCAGCGTCGCCATCGCTAAAGGCAAAGAATCAGACGCTGCCAACTATCTTAATTATACCGACTTCAGCGCTTCTCTGCGTCGCTGCTCCTCTCATCAAGTGTTAGCGATATTGCGTGGCGCCAACGAAGGCGTATTGAAATATAGCGTCGATATCGACAACCAACGCGCTATCGCCGGCATCGCTTCGCGCACCATTAAAGCAGGCATGAGTAGCGACGCCTCAGCCATCATCGAGGCTGCCGTCGCCGACAGCTACAAGCGTCTGCTCAAACCGTCAATTGAAAACGAAACCATTGCAGCAGCCAAAGAGAGAGCCGACGATATCGCTATCAACACCTTTGCCGGCAACCTTCGTCAACTACTTTTAGCCTCACCGCTCGGCCACAAACGCGTGCTCGCCATCGACCCCGGATTTCGCACCGGTTGCAAGGTGGTTTGCCTCGATGCTTCTGGCCGGTTGCTCCACTACGACGTTATCTATCCTACAGCGCCCAAAAACGATTTCAAAGGGGCTGCTCGCAAAATAAGCTACCTGCTCGAAGCCTACAAAATCGAAGCTATTTCGCTCGGCAACGGCACAGCCTCTCGCGAAACCGAACGCTTTCTTAAATCAATAATGCTCCCAGCCGGAGTAGAGGTATATGTCGTTAATGAAGCCGGCGCTTCGGTCTACTCAGCCTCTAAAATAGCTCGCGACGAATTTCCCGACAAAGATGTCACCGTCCGCGGTGCCGTGTCGATAGGTCGTCGATTGATTGACCCGCTGGCCGAACTCGTAAAAATCGACCCGAAATCGATTGGCGTCGGCCAATATCAACACGATGTCGACCAACGCAAGCTCAAAGAGTCGCTCGATATGACCGTCGAAGCCTGCGTCAACTCTGTCGGCGTCGACCTCAACACCGCGTCGCCGTCGCTACTGGCCTACGTATCGGGCATCGGACCCGCCATGGCCACTAACATCGTCGACTATCGCTCTGAGCATGGCTCATTTAATTCGCGTCGCGAACTGATGAACGTGCCACGGTTTGGCGAAAAAGCGTTCCGCTTATCGGCCGGATTCTTGCGCATCCCCAACGCCGACAACATTCTCGACAACACAGCCGTCCACCCCGAGAGCTACCATATCGTGCAAAAAATGGCAAAAGACCTCGGCATAGATATCAACAAATTAGTCTCAGACAAAAAGCTCATTGAGAGCATCGACCTCAACCGCTACGTCACGCCCAATGCCGGACTGCCGACTCTGCGCGACATCATTTCCGAACTCGAGAAACCGGGTCGCGACCCACGCAAGACCATCAGCGTTTTCAGCTTCGACGAATCTATCAAAGACATAGCCGACCTACGTCCCGGCATGATTTTGCCCGGCATTGTCAACAACATTACCGAGTTTGGCGCCTTCGTCGACATTGGCATCCATCAAAGCGGACTCGTCCACCTGTCACAGATGGCCAACCGCTACGTAAACCGCCCGGCCGACGTTGTCACATTAAATCAGCACGTCAAG
Source organism: uncultured Barnesiella sp. (assembly GCA_964490275.1). Taxonomy (GTDB): domain Bacteria; phylum Bacteroidota; class Bacteroidia; order Bacteroidales; family Muribaculaceae; genus JAGBWK01. The sequence continues at coordinate 867 of CAZBBL010000090.1, read as the reverse complement.
GTGAAAGTGATTGATGTCGATGCCTCGCGCAATCGCATTTCCCTATCAATGAAAGATGTAGAGCAATGAACAATCGTCACACATGGCTCATGATAGGGAGCAATGCCACCAACAAAGCTGCTATCATCGACAACGCCGCCACCGCAATAGCAGAAGTCGTAGATATAATCGCAGCCGGCATCACTACCGACACACCCGACATTACCGGCCGTGGCGACAGCTATCTCAACAAGGTGATTCTTTGCCAATCGAGCCTATCAATCGACGATATCAAAGCCGCAATGAAAGAAATTGAATGGAATTTAGGCCGCCGAATAGACAACAGCGCCACAGTAGTAGCAGATATAGATATCGTAGTCGACGCAGGCAAAATCATTAAAGCAAAGGAGTTTGACAGCGAGGCTTTCCGCCAAGGTGTAGCTTCGATTATTTCGTCAGACGAAATCCCCCCTCTCGCAGTCCGCGAAATGCAACATTTGCTTCGCTAAGCTCCCTTACAAACCGTCGATATCGCCGTTTATTGATATCAGACGACAACAGCAACGTATCGCACCGCGATAACGCTGCCAACGCAACCACATCACCTTTAAATTGCTGCACGACAACACAATAATCTATTCGCTCGGCAGCAGTATCGGCCGGCATATCAAAAGCTACAGCGACGTGCTTGCCACAAACATCCATACGCGCGAAGCAACATCCATCTGCCGGCACTATTCGTCTCACCGCCTCCAATCGTGCGCCGGTAGCACCGAGATGGTTGGCACATCTCTCAGCAAATGTTATCGAATCGCTCGGCGTAAGCCAACGGTTCAAAGTCGTATAAATCTCGGCATGGCTCCCGCTGCGCCAAAACATTTCGGTCGA
>CAZBBL010000089.1:0-8428 GCA_964490275.1 uncultured Barnesiella sp. | reverse complement strand
CAGGTGTGTGATGGTGTTGGGGCCGAGGGCTTGGGTTGTGGCGGTGAGGGGGATGTTGGGGAGTGTTGGGGCGGGGTGTGAGCCTCGGTTGCCGAATGAGATGGGGGATTGTTCGATGCGGATTGCGTCGAAGAGTTGTGAGTTGATGAATGCTTGCAAAAGTCGTGGACCGGCTTCGACGAGTAGTGATGTCGTGCCTCGGCTATAGATGTCGCTTAGCAGTGACGATAGGTCGGCGTCGTGGGCGATGGCAATGTTTTCGACGTTGGGGTTGTTGATGGCTCGTGATGAGTAGAGCAGTGTCGGCGATGAGGCTTTGTTGAAAATTTTTGCTGTGGGGTCGACGATGCCTTTGCGGTCGATGACGATACGTCGCGGTGATGGGCCGGCCCATAGGCGGACGTCCATTTGAGGGTTGTCGAGGTTGACGGTTGAGGCTGATGTGAGGATTGCATCGTTGAGGGCTCTTTCGCGATGAACGAGTGCTGAGGTTAATGGGGTGGAGATGCGTGCAGCCGATTGGTTGGGGTCGCGACGTATGTCCATAAAGCGGTCGGCCGACTGAGCCCATTTGAGGGTGATGTAGGGACGCGATTGAGTGTGGGCTGTGAAGAATCGTCGGTTGAGTTGTTGTGATTGCTCGGCTAAAACGCCTTCGACGACTTCGATGCCGGCTTGGCGGAGCATTGCGATGCCGCGTCCGGCAACTTTTTTAAATGGGTCGCCGGCACCGACAACCACTTTGGGTATGCCGTGGCGTATGATAAGCTCGGCGCAGGGGGGCGTTTTGCCGTAGTGGGAGCAAGGTTCGAGGGTGACGTACATCACGGAGCGACGCAGCAGAGATTTGTCTTTGACAGAAGCGATGGCGTTGACTTCGGCATGGCCTTGTCCGCATTGGCGGTGGCAGCCTTCGCCGATAATTTTGCCGTCGCAAACGATTACGGCCCCAACCATAGGATTGGGGTGGGTTGTGAAGGGGGTGGAGGCCGCGAGCTGAAGGGCGCGACTCATATAGAGCTGGTCGAGGTTCATATTATTTGACAAAAGTTGCGTCCCACTCGTTGCCGTATCTGTCGTAGGGGGCTACGGCGAGGCGGTAGCCGACACGGTATTTTGCGGGGATATTAAAAGAGTTGGTATAAAGGATAGCGATGATATAGTCGCTTTGGAATCCGTTGGCTGAGGTTGAGACGGCGTCGGTGATGGTGACAGAGTTGGGGATTGCGTAGACGACATAGCGAGAGTCGCCGCAAGCAGTCCATGACAGGCGGTTGTCGGCGCGATGGAGGTTGGCGATTGATAGTGGAGTGGCGCCCTGTTTCCATGTCATGGGAGGCATGAGGGCGGGGGAGGCGAAGAGTTGGCTGCGCAGGTCGTTGCCGAAGCCTGTGGTTTTGGGGCCGGAGATGTAGCTTGCGGAGTAGAATACCGAGCCGGGGGCGCCGGCGTGGGCAAATTGGCGGTTGCATTCTACTTGGTGGAGCCGTTCGTCGCGGTTGGCGCGGGAGTTGTCGCCGGCGAATGGGGCGAGGTTGATGCTGGCGTAGCAGTGGCGGCCAAACATGTGTGCGACGTCGTTCCACCAGTGGCAGAGGGCGTCGAAGGGGTGTTTACGGTTGTCGCAATTCCAATATATTTGTGGCGAGACGTAGTCGATAAGGCCGTTGCGTAGCCAATAGACGGGGTCGGAATAGATTTTGGTGTATTGGCTGTCGGCAGTGACGACGCCGTAGCTTACGGGGGATGGGACACCGACATCGGCGTGTGCGCCGTTGCCACCGGCTATGCCTTGTGGAGAGACGCCGAAGCGTATTTTGCCGTCTTTGATGCCGGCGAGGAGTTTGTGGACATCTTCGATGGCGCGGTTGATGTTGTCGCGACGCCAGTCGGCGATGGTTTTATCTTTAGTGGAGATACGAAATAAGTCCCAATCAGAGGCGGAGTCGTCTTCGGCCAAGAACTCGGGGTTGTAGAAATAGTCGTCGAAGACGATGCCGTCGATGTCGTAGTTGGTGGCTATTTCGCGGCAAACGTTGCAAAGGTGTTGACGAGTTTCTTCGAGGGCGGGGTTGAAGATGGTCATGGTTTGCTGATTGACACGGTTTGTCATCCAAAGGTGGCTGCTCGATTTATCGCGAGAGGTGGCCGGAAGCTTGTTGCCGACGCGGAAGGGGTTGATCCATGCGTGGCATTCCATGCCGAGGGCGTGGCAGCGTTCGACGCAGAATTTTAGCGGGTCGAAGGCGGGTTTGGTGCCACGAGAGCCGGTGAGGAACGACGACCATGGTTCGAGCGAGGAGTCGTAGAAAGCGTCGGCCATGGGTCGCACTTGGAAGAAGACGGCGTTGATGCCGGCGCGGCTGATGCGCGTGAGCATGGTATCGAGTTGGGCTTTTTGTTTGCCTGCTATTTCGGCTGTTTGACCTTTAACGCCGGGCCAATCGATGCCGTAGGCGGTGACGAGCCAAGCGCCACGCATTTCGTATTTGGGCGATGAGTCGGCCTTGGCGAGGTAGAAGGGGAGGAATGTAAGCAGAAGAAAAAGCAGACGTTTCATTTAGCGTAGAGGATGATTAACGGTCGATGACTAAGGTGGCTCCGGCAGAGTGGGCAGTCATCTCGGGGGAGTATTGACTTTGAATGGTTGCGATGCCGGCAGAGTAGCGACCGGCGTTGTTGACGTTCATCTCATATTCGATAACGAATTGCCCTTTGTGGAGGCGATTGATAAAGAGGTTGGTTTGAGCGTCGCGGTTTTCAAGATAGAAAACGAGACCATCGCAGTAGATATTGCGTGGAGTTTGAATTACGGGTTGAAGAGCGGCGGCACGTTGGTCGACGATAGTGACATAGTCCATGTCGCGGGCGGCGTTGATGACGAGCCTTACTTTGGTGACGTCGCCGATGGAGAGAGAGTCGGTGGCTACGAATGAGTCGCCACGGCGAACCAATATTTCTTTGGATATGGAGAGGCCGTCGACGCTTTGGGACTGAATCTCGGTCATGACAGCGTCGTAGCGAGCGAGGACTGCGCCCCAGGCCGGGCCATTGTCAGAGCGGCTGATTTGGAGGTTGGAGGCAGAGGCCGGGATGTTGGTAATGAAGGCGCCGGTAAGACGGTCGGCAACGTCGATGTCGATAGGTTGGCCGTCGACACTGATGTTCAATCCGGATGGAATGGTGAGCCATTTAGAGCCACAGCTGAGGAGTCCGGCGATTGTCTCGGTAGTGCTGACCGATGAGCCCCAGTCTTGAAGCTGCTTGTTGAGGATGAGCCATTGGCGGATAAGGTCGATGTCGGCACAAGTAGGGTCGACGGTATTGAAGGCACGTAGGATGATAGCTGTGCGGCCATTGCGTTCCATCGACCACCACGAGCCGGCTTTGACGGAGTCCCACCACATGCCTTGCTCGTTGGAGACGGAGGCAAATTGGCGAAGCGATTCGAGGATTGTGAGGCAGACGTTGTGGTAGTTTTTATTGAGGATTATGGCGGCGATAGCTTTTTGGTCGACGGAATATTTTTTCCAATTTTTGAGCAGGTTTTGCTCTGTGACTGAAATGACTTTTTGGGCTGTAGTATTGTAGAGAGGGGTAGAGAAGAGGCGGCGAGTGTAGGTATAGAAAGTGAAGTCGCCTTTGGAATATTTGGCGTAGGTATCGGCGATTTGGGTGTCGATATATTTGAGGGCTCGGTCGATCATCTCTTTAAGGCCGGAGTCGTCGGGGGTGAAGCCGAGTTGCTGCAGTTCGCCGAGGGTGTTGAGGACGGCGTAGGTGGCCCACTCTGAGGCTTCGTTGAGGCCAAGATAGCTCGACCAAGCCCAACCGCCGCCGTTGCATTCGAGTTTTTTGAGGGCGTTGATGGCGTCGGCGATGGTTTTGTTGACTGTCTTTTTGTCGAACAGCAGGGCTAAGCGGGTCATACGCTCGGTGTCGGAGGCGGCATCGCTCACCCAGGGTGTGGATGCGAGGAGGAGCTGCTTGAGGTCTTCGTTTTTGTTGAGCATCGATGTTAGCTCGTTGTCGTCGGAAGTTTCGAGCCAATGTTGCAGGTCGTTGGCGACAGATGGGTTGCTGCGCAGAAGGCCTACGGCGACAGCGGCAGAGAAGATGCGAGCAGCTTGAGCCGGCGAAGTCTGTGATTGAGTTTCGAGCAATCCGGGGAGCGCGGTGACAACCGACCATGTTGGGTTTTGACAATAGGAGAGCACGGTCGAGGCGTCTTTGCGGGCGGGATTAAGGTCGACATTGAGCGTAGAGTCGTTGTTGCCGAGATAGAAAGTTTGGCTGTCAATGACGAGTTGGCTGTCGGCGAGTATAGGGATGATGGCACGTTCGCCGTCGGAGAAGTTGCCGATGGTCGAGCGCACGGTGATTTGTAGGGCAGAGGTTCCGACCGGGTTGATGTCGGCGGCAACGATGATGGAGGCACCGGCAGCGATGAAGTCGGATGAGCTGTAGGAGTTGATGATGGAGCCGGTGGCAGCGTCGGCGATTTCAATTACAGTGGTCACCCGGCCGTCGGTTTCGGAATTGTTCATCACTGAGCAAAGTATAGTGGCATTGTCGCCACGGCGGAGAAATCGCGGGAGATTGGGCTGAACCATCACCGGCTTGGAGGCGATGATGTCGCGCGAGATGGTGGCACAGTCGAGCGAGGAGTCGAATGCCAATGCGTCGAGAACCCATGTGGTGTTGGCATTGGGCACGGTGAATGAGACGCTGAGGTTGCCGTTGTCGTCGGTGTCGAGGATTGGGGCAAACAGACCCAACGGAACTTCGGGCAGTCGATAGTCTTGATTGTCGACAGGAGTAGAGTCGGCAGCTTGGTCGTCGACTGTTTGGCCTGAATCGGTGGCGGCTACTTCGTTGGTTTCTTCGGTGATGAAGTCGGCGTCAGCCATGGGAGATGCGCCTAAAGCGCGAGAGGAGTAGAGCCTTGTCGTAGCGCCCAACATATAGCCACGACCTGAGTCGAAGTCGAAACTACGTCCATAATAGTTATATGTAGGAGCTGCGATGTCGACGGTAGACAGAGATTGTTGGCTGATATAGCTGTAGGCTTGAAGAGTCGACGGAGTGAAGCTATGGAGGCTGTAGTAGCGTGGGGCTACGTCTCTGAAACAGAATGGGGAGAAGCTTTGGAGCGTTGTGAGGGCTTTGGCGTAGATGTTGAGAACGACGGCAGCGTTGCGACCCGTGCCGGAGTTGTCGGTGGTCTTGAAGGTGAAAGTCTCTGGAGATTGAGGAATAACCCTATCGCGGAAGGATTGGATGGAGAATTTCAGGCCTTCGGCAGGAGCTTTGACGTTGACGTTGATGGTTGCTTGATAGGGGGTAAAGTCGCGTATGGCCGAGAGCTGCACTTTGGCTTGACGGACGTCGGCTGCGAGCGGTAGGTTGATATAGTTGACGCCACGGCGAGATTTAATCCAACGCAGGTCGACAAGGCTGTCGTTGGTTGAGACCATTATGGCGATGTCGGCGCCGTCGATGTCTGATTCAAACATCAGCTTGGCTGCTGAGCCGAGAGTGGCGTTGATGGATGCTTGCGGAACCCAAAGCGGCACATTGGCGACGGCGCAAGTCTTGTCGGTTGTGCGATAAACTACAATTTGCTTTGTGACGTCGTCGGCTAAGTCGCCGGCTGAGATGGTAAGGGTATATTGGCCTGATGGGATGTCGAGAGCGCCGATATGGCATTGGCCGTCGACAGAGCGAGCGGTGATAGATTTCGTTGTCGAGACGGAGGAGAAGGTCAACGTTAGGTCGTGCTCGATTGGCTCTGCGGCGAGATTGAGCAGACTGATGCTAAAGGAATTGTCGGCAGTAGCGAGGATGTTGGCCGGAATAGATTGCGATATGATATGGCTTTTGCCGAGGGTAAAGGCTGTGGAGGCCATTTGATTCTCGCCAGAAGGGGATGTAGATATGAGGTCGACTAAGAAGTAGCCGTTGGGGAGCGGTGAGAGGGCCAACTGTTCGGGCGACAAGCGTATTTCAAACGAGCCGTCGGCAGCGGTTTTGGCAGTGGCGGTGAGAATCTCGGTGCCGGTCGGATTACTGAAGAAATAATAGTGCCCGGCAACGCTCAGACGTAGGGTTATGTCGGCGTTGGCGACGGGGAAGTCGGAATAGGTTTTGGCGACGCCTGAGATGACGATGTCGGAGCCATCGGCTGTGGCTTTGGCCGAGAGCGTGTAGGTAGGCAACTTGTAGTCGCTGACCATGAAAGAACCTGATGATATGCGTCGGCGATAATTGTCGCCGGAGGTGATGGCGATGTAGAAGTTGCCGGTGAGGCCTTCGTCGGGAATTTTGAATGAGCCCGAGAGGCGTCCCATGTGGTCGGTGACGAGGTCGAGGGTGTCGATTGGCTGATTGTTGGCGTTGATAAGAAGGGCACCGACGTTGGTGTCGGGGAGAGTTCCTGACGATGAGGCAGAATAGGTGTAGAGTACACCTACAAAGTCGACAGTGTCGCCGGGGTGATAAATCGGTAAAGATGTGCGCAGCGAGGCTGCCGTTGACTTTTGGTCGCTACGGCGGGCGGTGGCGCTGAAGTTTTCGGGGGCGAAATATATGTCGTCGCCTTTTTTTATGGTGAAGTCGCCTGTGTAGAATGGGACGTCGATTTTTGCGATGCCGTCGGCGTTGGACTTGGCGCTGACGGTTTTTGCGTTACGACCGTTTTGGTAGATAGAAATATCGACATCGCCTTGGCGTTGGCCGGAGATGGCATTTACTGTGAAGATATTTGCTTGCTGCTGTTTGTTGCAAATCATGTAGGCGAGGTCGGAGCAGTGGATTATCGATTGATAATTGCGCGTCTCTGAGCCGTCAAACACGGGGTAGGCAATGTAGCATCCATATTGGTCGAGGGTGGCTTGTATGGTAGTTTCGCCGTGGAAGGGCACTGCGCCTTCGATTGTGAAAGGTATTTCGGCTACTTTCTCTTCGGGGCCACTGCCGAGTTGGTAGTTGTAGGGGGTTGCGGGGTCGATGCGGTAGATGACGATGACGCCGCTATTGCAGTTGTCTGAGGCGACTTTGATGGTGAAGGGGTGGTTGCGGCCAACGTTTTGCTGCGAGCTGATGCGACAATATTTGGCTGAAAGTCGGTTGATTTGTTGACTGACGGCGTTGATGTTGAAGTAGTCGGGATTGGTGTTGGCAAAGTCGGTTAGGGCTTTGTAGTAGTCTGATTTGATGGCGTAGTTGGGGGCGTCGCAGGCTTCGGCATCGAGCAGTAGCTCAATGGCGTAGGGGGTGTCGCTGTTTTTGCGATAAAGCTCGAGGAGGTTTTTGTAGAGAGCTTCGAAGGCGGCGCTTTGTAGCATCGGCGTGTCGGAGAAGTCGATAGAGGCGTTGCAGACGGCTTGGTAGCGAGCCATAAGAGCTGAGATGCGAGCTGCGGTGGGGCGAGGGTTAGCTGCCAACCAGCGGTTGCAGATGTCGAAAATAAGACTTGTGGCCGGCGCTGATGAATTGGCTAAGACGATGGGGTTGGTGTCGCTCAGTCGAGTGGGCGACAGTATGGCGATGGATTCGTCGAATGCTTGAAGTCGGCTGATGGCTTGAGAGCAAGCGAAGTCGTAGAGGGTAGGGTAGAAAAGTCGGGTTTGTGAGTCGGCGATAATGATATCGCTGTAGTTGGCGATAGGTTCGGAGCAGAGCGATGTGTTGTCGGTGGCCTGTCGGCAGAGGTCGATCACTTTGTCGCGGAAGTTGTCGCCGCTCCAGAGCGAGATGTCGTTGCCGGGGTTGGCCGAGGTGGTGCGAAGGCGAAGGTTGAAGCTGTTTCCCTGATAGTAGCTTGTGTAGATTTGAGCTTGGAGCAGTTGTAGCAGAGATATGGTGGTGGGGTTGTTGCAAGAGGTGATTACCGACTCGATTTTGTCCACTACCAAGTTGGCATTGTCGGGCGAAATAGATGTTTGTGCGAGGCTATATTGGATGAGGGCGTCGACAGTGGCTTGAGTATTGTCGGCTTTGATGGCTTTCTTGAGCATTTTTTCGGCATCGGCCGACACGGTTTTGGGATAAGCAAAGTCGGGTTGTTTGGTTTGGCTCATGGCGAAGAAATTAGAGATGAAGGATGACAAGATGATAAGCAAGAATAATTTTTTCATGAGTAGTTGACGGGGTGTTGAGAGATTTGTCTTTTAGCGTGAGGGAAATGAGGTTTGAAGAAAGGGCGGACCCTGATGCCGGGAGCCGCCCTTGAGTTTGATAGTCGTTAATGAAACAAATCCGTGTTCACTCCTTCGGCGAAATGAAGGGTATTGACGGAGCCTGAGCTTGCTTTATTGTTTTTTATTCTTTTCTTTTATTTGGTGGTGTTTACGCATCATCTGCATTGAGAATTTGCGTTCGGAGTTTTTGAGTTGGAAGAGCTGGCGTTTGGTGAGTATTTCGCGAA
>CAZBBL010000088.1:0-8447 GCA_964490275.1 uncultured Barnesiella sp. | reverse complement strand
GGCACAAAAAAGTCGGTGGCTGAGGAGAGGGCGTCTCCTTGGCCACCGACATAAAGCGGTAGGATATACTAAACAATCAATCTTTGTGATTGAGGTCGACATGAGGCTTCTCGGGAGCCTCTTTTATACCGTCGCGAATCAACAGTGCGTCGATTGTAGGATCTTGTCCGCGGAAGCGACGATATAGCAATGCCGGGTCTTCAGAGCCACCACGTTGCAGCACATTCTGACGGAATGAGTCGGCAGTAGCACGGTCGAAGATGCCATTTTCTTTAAACTTGGCAAAAGCGTCGGCATCGAGCACTTCGGCCCATTTGTAGCTATAATATCCGGCTGCATAGCCTCCCGAGAAGATATGAGAGAAGGTGGTCGACACCATTGTGCCGTCGACCGGCTCAAAGATCTTTGTCGAAGCCGTGGCGTTGCGTTCAAACTCGGTGGCATCGGCAACCGGAGCGGTGATGCTGTGCCAAGCCATATCGAGGTAGCCGAAGCTCAATTGTCGCATACAAGAGTAAGCGGCGCCATATTGCGACGACTTAATCAGGCGGTCTACAAGCTCTTGCGGAATAGCCTCACCGGTTTGATAGTGGCGAGCGAAACCGTCGAGAAACTCTTTCTCGGTTAGATAATTTTCGTTGAACTGCGAGGGCAGCTCTACGAAATCGCGATAAACAGAGGTGCCCGACAGCGAGCTGAAACGCGATTGCGCCAAAAGTCCATGGAGCGAGTGGCCAAACTCGTGGAGGAATGTTTCTACCTCGTAGGGGGTAAGCAACGACGGTTTGTCGCCCGAAGGCTTCGTGAAATTCATCACGATTGACACGTGGGGACGCACATCGACACCCTCATCGGTCGTTTCCTGCGACTTAAACTCTGTCATCCAAGCACCGGGGCGCTTGCTTGCGCGGGGGAAGAAATCGGTGTAGAGCACGCCGATAAACTTGCCGTTCTCATCTTTCACGTCATAGGCTGCAACGTCGGGATGATAAACCTCAATCGAGTCGTTTTTCTCGAATGTAAGGCCATAAAGCTTCGTAGCGAGGCCAAACACGCCGTCGATGACGTTGCTCAATTCAAAATATGGGCGAAGCGCCTCTTCATCATAGCTATAGAGCTTGTTTTTGAGCTTATTGCTATAGTAGCTATAGTCCCAAGGATTGATAGTGACATCGTGGCCTTCGAGCTCTGAAGCAAATGCTTTGAGTTGGGCCATCTCTTTGTTGAGCGCGGGGCGATAAGCTTCGCGCAGTTGGTCCAAAAGCGTGTAGACATTGCCGGGATTGGCTGCCATAGTGCGTTTCAGTGCATGCTCGGCATAGGTCGACGAGCCAAGCAAGTTGGCAATCTGACGGCGCAAATCAGAGATGCGTTTAATGATTTCGATATTGGAATATTCGCCCGAAGTGTTGCGCGAATTGTAGAGGCGATAAAACTTCTCGCGCAAGTCGGGGCGCTCTGAATACTTCAAGAAAGCGAGATAAGTAGGCTGAGCGAGCGTAAACATATACTCCCCTTCTCGGCCATTGGCTTTAGCTTCCTCGGCAGCCTCCGTAACGATATTCTCGGGCAGCCCGGCAAGGTCGTCGGCGGTGAGCCATATCTTGTAGGTATTCATCTCTTTGAGCACGTTTTGGCCATAGCGAGTGGTCAGTTCTGACAGCTCTGACGACAGCTTGCGATAGGTTTCGCGGTCATCGCCTTGGAGGTTGGCGCCGTTTTGAGCGAAAGAGTCGTAGGTGCGTTGCAACAGCGTCTGCTCCTCGGGGGTAAGGGTCAGCTTATCGCGATTGTCATACACCTGTTTGATACGTTGCCAAAGGCGTTGATTTAAAGAGATGCTTGTCGAATAGTCGCTGAGCTTGGGCGACACACGGATAGAGATATCCATCATCTCGTCGTCGGAGTTGGCTTCGAGCAAGTTGTAGAAGATGTTGAGAGTGCGGTCGAGATTGCGTCCGCAATGCTCCAAAGCGACAATCGTATTGTCGAAGTCGGGAGTCGAACGTTGATTGCAAATAGCTTCAACCTCTTGCAGACCGAGTTTTATACCATAGTCGATGGCCGCCTCATAGTCTGAATTGTGGATTTGGCTGAAGGGAGCAGTAGCATGGACCGTATTAAAGTCTTGTAACAGTGGGTTTTCTGCCATAACAGTCATTGAAATTAACGTCAACGCAGCGGTTGACAGGGCTTTAAGCATATTAATTTAGGTTTTTGAAATTATTTCATAAATACGAGATAGACCGCGCCGATAAGCATCGCAAACGCGAGGTAATGATTCCAACGGAGGGCAAAGTTGTCGAACGCCAAAAGGCTGAAAATCACGAATACAACCAGCGTTATAACCTCTTGCATCACTTTGAGTTCCATCAGCGAGAACGGCCCGCCGTTGCCCTCAAAACCGATGCGATTGGCAGGCACTTGGAAGATATATTCCAAAAATGCGATGCCCCATGAAAAGAGAATCACTACAAACAGTGGCCAGTTGGTAGAGATGCCGGCAGCGTTGAGCTTTAAATGACCATACCAAGCGAAGGTCATAAACACATTTGAGATAACCAACATCACTACGGTCAACAATCCAGTTGGTATTGATGCGAAAATATTTGTCATAGCCGATTAACGATTATGTTGACGAAAGTTGTTGTAATTGTCGAAGCTTGCAGCCCTCTGCCGCTCTATTATCGGAGCGAGGAGCTTCATATCGATAAGCCAATTATTTTTTTTGCGTGTAAACACAGAGTTTTTCAGTCGCATAGCCTCGTCGCAGGCCGAGCAGTGGCCCGTGGCTCGATCGGCTGTGAGTTGGGCAGGTATGGCGTCGATAGTCACCGGTAGAGTCACCCCACACGGCGGATAGCCCATCAGCGTCCACATTACCATATCGTCGGCCTGAGCGGGCGTAGTGACGCCTTCGATGACAATGCTGGCCGAAGTAGAATGGCGAGGTATGAAATCGCGGTCGACCACAGGCTCGGCCAATTGCTGAGCCATATCGCGACCGGTAGGTGAATAATAAAACGATCTCGACAGCGTCTCGGTAAGCAACTCCGGAGAAATGTCTCCGGCCTCGATATTGTGGCTAAGTAGATGCTCGGCATTGACATAGCGCACATGGCCCAAGCCGCCTTTGCCGCCCGAGACCGAGAAGTTGGTGCGTATTAAAATCGAGTCGCCAACCGGAAAAAACTTATATCCATGGTCGTAGGTCTCGAAATAGCCACCGTCGCCATAGGCATCGATAACGCCAAAGTTGGCTTGCACTCCGAGTGGCTTTGCAAGCGTATCCAACAGCGCGGCAAAGTCGGCCACCGTATGGCAAACGGCCAACGCACGCGACATTACGTAGCCTTCACGGTCGCGCACTCGGGCCGTGTCGGCAGCGAGGTTGTAGGAGGCCGTGTTCATTACGGCAAACCCGCTACGATTCATGCCAATCCATGCTTGCTCCATCAAAGTGTCTTGAGCATTAAACAGCGCGACATAAGCCTCGGTAGAGTCGGTAGCCTCAACTCGCCCGATAAAATTGTCGAGCGAAGAGGTGTCGCGATGCTTCCACAACAACGGTCGGCCATCGCGAGTCAAACGCCCGGAGACAACGGCCGACGTGCAGGCCAAAGCCGATGGCAGCGCAACAATCAGCGCCAACGCTATAGCGAAAATTACTTTCAACTGCTTCATTACTCTTACAAAGGTAAAAATAAAATAGGTAATAAAGTAGGTAATGGCTGGCGTTTTAAAATATTTTTGCATCAATCATTTTTTTTGCTTACTTTTGGTAATTGGCAGCTACCCTATGCTACCGCTAACGCAATCAACAATGAACGAAGATCAATCTAAATATATCTACCAACTCGAGATAAAGGTACGCGACTATGAACTCGACGCCGAGGGCATAGTCAACAATGCCAACTATTTACATTATTTGGAAGTGACGCGCCACGAATTTTGCAGCTCGCAAGGGCTGTCGTTCGGCGAGATGCGCCAACGTGGCATCGACCCCGTGGTGAGTCGCATCGAAATCGACTATATGGTGCCGCTTCATGCCGACGAAACCATGGTCTCAAAACTATGGATCGAACGTCGCGGCCCACGCTTCGTATTCCACCAAGACATCTTCCACCAAGACGGCAGCCCGGTAGTAAAAGCCATCGTCACAGCCGTAGCTATCGAAAACGGCCGCCCCTCGCGTGGCGACGCTTTAGCCCAACTATTTGCCAAGTTTTTATAACCCAATCATAGCCATAGACAACGCTCATGACCTCACAACTGCAATTGCGCATCGCTCTGTCTCAGATTAAGGGCTTAACCGCAGCCACCGCTCGGATGCTCTTAGCTGCCGTCGGCTCTGAAGAAAACTTCTTCTCAGCCTCGGAAAGCTCGTTGCGCAATCTTACCGGACTCGATTCGGAGCTGCTTTCGCGCGAATATCGCGATAAGCTGCTCGAGAACGCAGCTCGCGAGGTAGAGTTTGTCGACTCGGCAGGCATCAAATTGCTCTATTTCGCCGACAACTACCCCGAACGACTGGCACAATGCGACGACGCTCCGATAGCTATCTACACCCTTGGCGATTGCAACCTCGATAGCGCACACATTATCAGCATCGTGGGCACTCGCCATGCCACTCACTATGGCGTAGGGTTTATCGACTCGCTTATCGAAGATTTAGCCAAGAAGCTCAGCGACGTAGTGATTGTCAGCGGCTTGGCCTACGGCGCCGACATCGCAGCCCACCGCGCCGCCATGCGCAACAACCTACCTACCGTAGCCGTCTTCGCCACAGGCCTCAACAGCGTCTACCCCGCCGCTCACCGCAACGATGCAGCCCGCATAGTGCACTACGGAGGCATGGTGATGAGCGAATATACCTCAAGCTCCAACATCCATCGCGCCAACTTCCTTTCGCGCAACCGCATAGTCGCCGGATTGGCCGACTGCACAATCGTCGCAGAGTCGGCCTCAAAAGGCGGCGCATTGGTGACAGCTCGCTTAGCCGCTGCATATGGTCGCGACGTATTTGCTCTTCCCGGACGCTCAACCGACATCTACAGCCGTGGATGCAACGCCCTTATTGCCTCAAACGAAGCGGCTCTAATCGAAGATGCCGACGACCTCATCAAAGCTATGAACTGGAAAGCTCGCCCCACCGAAGGCTCGCAACCTACGCTGCCAATCGACCTCTCCGACGACGAGCAACGCGTCATTGACCTGCTGCGCGAACACGAGCGCCTGCGCCTCAACGAAATCTCCATAAAGCTCAACATACCCATCGGACGACTCATGTCGATGATGGTCAACCTTGAGTTTAAAGAATTGGTAATACCTCTACCCGGTAGCCAATTCATGCTTTGCTAAACTTTCAAAAACTATCAAACGTTATTATTCTAATAACCTAATACCAACCCATATGTCAGAGAACTATATCGCTCCTTCAGAGCTAATAATCAATCCCGATGGCTCAGTGTTTCACATCCATCTGACTCCCGAACAGCTCACCGACCGCATCATCTTGGTCGGCGACCCGGGCAGAGTTTACATGGTAGCCGAATTTTTCGATACCCGCACATTCGAAGTCTCGTCGCGCGAATTTCACACAATCGGCGGCACATATAAAGGCAAACCCATAATGTGTATCAGCCACGGCATTGGCCCCGACAACATCGATATCGTCATCAACGAGCTCGACGTGTTGGCCAACGTCGATTTCAAAACTCGCGAAACCAAAAAAGACTTCCGCCAACTGACGATGGTGCGCATAGGCACATCAGGAGCGCTTCAACCCGAACTCGTCCTCGGCACCCCCGTCATAGCCACAAAAGCCATCGGCTTCGACGGCGTCCTCAACTACTATGCCGGCCGCAACAAAGTTGCCGACCTCGAATTTGAACGTGCATTCTGCGAACACACAAATTGGAACCCTCTCTGGGCAAAACCCTACGTCGTAGACGCCGACCCCGATTTAGTAGAACAAATCGGTCGCGACGATATGGTGCGCGGCAACACAATCTCTGCCGTAGGTTTCTATGGCCCGCAAGGTCGCAAACTACGCCTCGACTTGGCCAACCCCGACCTCAATAGCCGCATCGAAAGCTTCCGCTTCGGCGACCGCAAGGTGACCAACTACGAGATGGAAAGCGCTCCCCTACAAGGTCTCGGCAAACTCATGGGCCATCGTTGCATGACCGTTTGCTCTATCATTGCAAACCGTGTCAACACCGACGCCCGCCCCAACTACAAGACAGCCGTTCGCGACCTCGTCGCCACCGTCCTCGACCGCATCTAAGAGTTTGTCCACCTATCCTCAATACAACAACGAGGGTGCTCACAGCAATGGTGAGCACCCTCGTTGTTATACGATTTCCGATAGCCGACGCTATTTCGGGTCGAGACATTCACGGAAGGTGTACACTTCCTTGCCCGAAAGCGTACGCACCTTTACGATATCAAAACCATTTTCGACAATATACACCTTATCACCTTCGCGGAGCACCATCAAACGGCCCTCATTGGCCATACGCTCCATAGCGCCGGTGTCGCTCTTTGATGCATAGTTGAGATATTGTTTCAAATCGCGACGCGTCGGGGCACAAGGGCAATAACCTTGATTGACAGTGTAGACTTGTTGCTCTTCTTTGACGGATTGCTCGGTAGCCACCGTAGCATTTTCAGGGTCGTCGGCCGCTGCTGTCAGTGGCATCGATATTGCGATAGCTGCAATAACTAAGGCTACTTTATTCATAACGAATGATAGTTAGTGAAACGTTCTTTTTGCAAATATAATATATTGCCCGATAACATCGTCACATTAGTCTCAAAAAAGTTGAAATAAATCAGCAAAGAATAGTGACAAATTTTGAAAAACGAAGTTGATAACTTATCTTTGTGACGCAATATGAGTGAATACAAGATGAGTGACGATAAAATTAAAAACTCAGCGATTGCTACCTTCACCCGCTTTTTGGCGGAGAGGAAGCTACGACGCACGCCCGAGCGTTTCGCCATCTTACGCAAAGCGCTCGAAATGCAGCGCCATTTCGTCGTCGACACGCTCTACGATTCGCTCGAAACCGACGGCTACCACGTCAGCCGCGCCACGGTCTACAACACCATACAGCTCTTAGCCGAAGCCGGCATCGTGCGCCGTCACCAATTTGCCAATCAGCCCGCTCAATACGAAAAAACCGTCGACACCGCCATGGGCAACCACCACCATTTGGTGTGCCTCCACTGTGGCAAAGTAAAAGAAGTTGTCGACCACGCGATACTCAAATCGCTGTCGGAATGTCGCTATAGCTCGTTCACGCCTGAATATTTCTCGCTTTACGTCTACGGCACATGCGGGCAATGCCAGCGCAAAATCAAACGAATGAAGCGCGAGGCTGCAAAACAATAAATCAAACAAATAATCAGATATCAACTTATTCTCAAAAAAGAAGATTATGAAAGTAGACGTATTGCTCGGATTGCAATGGGGCGACGAAGGTAAAGGTAAAGTCGTCGATGTGTTGACTCCGCGTTACGACGCTGTCGCACGCTTCCAAGGCGGCCCGAACGCCGGACACACTCTCGAATTTGACGGTAAAAAATATGTACTTCGCTCAATTCCATCGGGCATTTTCCAAAAAGGTCAAACCAATATCATCGGCAACGGCGTTGTCCTCGACCCCGTGCTCTTCCGCGAAGAGGCCGAAGCCCTCGAGCTCAGCGGCGTCAACCTGCGCAAGGTGCTGAAGATATCAAAGAAAACCCACCTTATTCTCCCCACCCACCGTCTGCTCGACGCCGCCAACGAAAAAGCCAAAGGCGCCTCTAAAATCGGCACTACCGGCAAAGGCATCGGCCCCACATATACCGACAAAATATCGCGCAACGGCTTGCGCTTGGGCGACATGCTCAGCGACGACCTCTCGGCCTACAACAAAGCTCGCGACCGCCATCTCAACATACTCCACGCAATGGGCGAAAACCCCGATATCGCCGAAGCCGAAGCTAAATGGCTCGACGCTATCAACTATATCAAAACCTACGACATCGTCGACAGCGAATTTCTCATCAACGACTTGTTGCGCCAAGGCAAATCAGTGCTCTGCGAAGGCGCTCAAGGCACATTGCTCGACGTCGATTTCGGCTCTTACCCATTCGTGACATCGTCAAACACAGTTTGCTCGGGCGCTTGCTCAGGCCTCGGCGTAGCCCCCAACAAAATCGGCGAAGTGTTTGGCATTTTCAAAGCCTACTGCACTCGCGTCGGCAGCGGCCCCTTTCCCACCGAGCTATTTGACGAAACCGGCAAACGCATCCGCGACCTCGGCCACGAATATGGCGCCGTCACCGGCCGCGAACGTCGTTGCGGTTGGATCGACCTCGTTGCCCTGAAATATGCCATCATGATTAATGGCGTCACCCAGCTCATCATGATGAAGAGCGACGTGCTCGACACC
>CAZBBL010000087.1:0-8448 GCA_964490275.1 uncultured Barnesiella sp. | reverse complement strand
AAGTTATTTCAGGACGATACAATGCGTGAAGTCTAATACCAGCGTCTTGGCATTAACAAATTTTGTGGAACGGGGTCTTAAACAAAACATGCTCTCATCCACGCCACTTAACGCCTCTATTCTCTACGTTTGTCTGGTCTGATTGGTCTATTTGGGGCTGTATCAGACATAAAATGGCCATTTTATGCGAAAAAAATTATATTTTTTGGCGAAAATACTTGTAAATCCAATTTTTAGCTCTAATTTTGCACGTAATACCATTTTAAAAACTAAAACCACATTATGAACAAGACTGAGCTTATCAACGCAATTGCCGAAAAAGCAAATCTTACCAAAGCGCAAGCTAAAAACGCTCTCGACGCTACTATCGCCGCTGTCGGTGAAGCCCTCGCTAACAATGAAAAAGTAGCCCTCATCGGTTTCGGTACTTTCTCTGTATCTGAAAAAGGTGCTCGTACTGGTATCAACCCCCGTACAAAAGAAAAAATCGAAATTGCTGCTCGCAAGGCTGTCAAATTCAAAGCAGGTGCTGACCTCGACGCTAAAGTAAAATAAGATTAGCATTAGGCACAGTTAACAAGGAGGGGCTCCCCAATAGGGTCTCTCCTTTGCTTTTGTGTCCGCTCCCCAATGCCCGCTCCGCCTTCGCCGGCGTGGACAATGAAAAAGCGCCGACTCTTGGATGGAGTCGACGCTTTTTCGATAGTTGAGCTCTATTGAGGCTATTTGTTGATTAGCTTGTAGGCTTTGGAGGTGCCGTCGGTATATTTGACTACAACGATGTAGATGGCGCCGTCGTGATCGGTCGGCGTTGCCACTTGTATGCCGGACGGCGTGAAGTAGAGCGTTTGGGCGATGTCTTTGTCGCTGTAGATGCTTTCAACGCCTGAAGCAATCTCGAGGGTAATCTCTTCTTGCTTGCTCCAATCGCCGAGTGTGGCGGTGAGAATTACCTTTCCGGTGTAGGCCGAGGCGATGTCGACGTTGTTGCCGTTGAAGGTCAACAGGCCTGTAGGCTCGGCGGTCCAAACGATGCCTTCGGGGTTACCGACGAAGAATGGTTTGGTGAGCTTCTCTGTTGTTTCGTCGTCTTGACCTACCACTTTAGCCGAATGGAGCAGGGCGGCGTCGCAATTGGCGTAGACGCTCTGAATCGGGAATGAGTAGTCGTCGGTCGAAGTCCAATCCGAACCCATGTTGAGTTTGGCCAATTGGGCGGTGGTGACTGCTTCGCCGATAGCGTCGAGGCTGATGCCTTCGTTGCCGTCGGTGAGGTAGTAGGTGTTTTCGACGGTGTTGCTTTCGGTCCAGATTTTGGCGTTGGCGGTGTTGACGCCTACGATGTTGCCACAGGTGTCGGTAGGAGCGATAATCTTGCCGGCGTTGTAGCAGTTTTTAAATTTGGTGTAGATTTTAGAGGGTTGACCAACCAAGCCGCCGACTTGAGAGACGCCTTTCACTTGGCCGAAGTTCATACAGTTGACAAATGTCGAGGCTGAGGCTCCGGCGACACCGCCGATAGCGAAGCCCGACGAGGCTGTAGTAGTGCCCTGTTTTTCGCTTGTGGTGGCTACGTTGCCCGAGTTCCAACAGCCTTGAATGTCGGCTGCAGAGGCGCTGGCTACGCCGAAGAGGCCGCCGACGCGGTTGAGCGACGAGGTGACGTTGCCGGTGTTGTAGCAATTGTGTACGGCAGAGGTGGCGCCCATTACTTCGCCACAGAGGCCGCCGATTTTGTAACCGCCGCTGACGTCGCCGGTGTTGTAGCAGTCTTCCATCGTGGTGTAAGCGCCGAATGTGCCAACCAAGCCGCCACCGGTGTTGCCGCCGGCCGAGATATTGCCGGTGTTGTAGCAACCGGTGATTTCAATCGGCAGGGTAGCGCTCGGGGTGACGTCGTAGGTGCCGAATAGGCCGCCGATGGCGAGGTTTTTGATGGTGGAAACGTCGCCGGTGTTGTAGCAGTTTTTATAGGTCGAACCGGGGTTGTAGAAGCAAGCGATACCGCCGGTGGGGTTCGACGATACGGCCGAGGTAGAGACGCTCGCGACGTTGCCGGTGTTGTAGCAATCTTCCATTTGGTAGATGACGTTGCCGGCGGTTTTTTGAGTCCAAGCGACGATGCCGGCTACAGAGGCTTTACCGGTGACGTCGGCAGTGTTGTAGCAGCCTTTGAGGATGAAGGTTGAGGTCTTCACCGACGAGTTGGCGTAGGCCAAGAATCCGGCTACATATTGGTGGTTGGCCGGTGTGTCGATTACGATTTGGCCGGTGTTGTAGCAGTTGATAAATGTAGCGGGATAAGAGCAGGCGGCGAAACCGGCGATGTAGCCGGCCGAGTTGCCCGAGGGGATAGTGATGGTGCCTTCGTTACCGCAGTTTTCGAAGTAGGCGTCGACCATCGACGAAGAGGCTAAGACGCCGGCTACGTAGTTGGCCGAGGCGGTGACGTTGCCGCGGTTGTAGCAGTTGGTGACGACGGCTCCGGTGTAGACTCCGGCGATGAGGCCGGCGGTGTAGGTCTTGGTAGATGTGATAGAGGCGTAGTTGACGCAGTTGTCCAATTTGCCGTAGACTTTGCCGACGAAGGCTGCGCTATAGGCGTAGGCCGAGGTAAATTGGCCGTCGATAGAGAGATTCTTGACGGTTGCGTTTTCGCCAATCACACCGATAGCGGCTTGGAAGGTGCCGGTAGTGGTGTAGTTGATGCCACTGATGGTCTTGTTGTTACCGTCGAGGGTGCCTTGGAATTGGGTTACGCCGTCGATATACAGCGGCGAGAAGTCGATATCGGTGAAGTCGAGGTCGTTGACAATCTTTATGAATTTACCTTCGAGGGGCTCGGCAACGGCCTGAGTGTAGTAGGCCAGAGCGTTCCAATCGGCGGGGGTTTCAATCAGATATGGCGACTCTTCGGTGCCTTCGCCCGAGAGCGGAAGCTGAGCGATGGCGGTAAGATAGAATGTCTTGACGACGTTGCCGTAGGTGGCGTAGAGGGTGTCGTAGGTGATGTCGGTGACAACGGCCGGAGCTTTGAGTGTGTTGCCTTCGATAGAGAAGTATTTGCCTTGAGCGAGGGTCCAAATCAGTCCGTCGGCTTGCGAGAGGGTAGCGTCGACGCGGAGGTCGTCGATGGTAGAGCCTTCGGGAATGTTTACTACGATGTTGCGCAGGCGTTGGGCTTTATCTTCGTTGGCAAATTGTTTGAGCACGGGGTATGAGCCGGCGTCGTATTGCCAGATGGAGGTGTCGAGACCTTCGATGGCCGAACCGCTGATGAGCGTGGCTGTGGTCGATTGGTTCATGCCACGTTTGTCACCGTTGGCGACAGCGCCGTGGGTAAGTATCTGGGCGTCGTAGTAGATGTTGCTGAGACCGCCGTCAGAGGTGTCGCCACCGGTGTTTGAACCGCCGCCGGCGATAGCGCCCATGAGGGTGACGTCGCTGCAAACTACGTTGCCATAGTTCAATGCGCTATAGATGTCGTTGTAGCCCGAACCGTTTTTGGCCATTGAGGCTGTGACGATGGGCAGTGAGCCCGAGATGCCGCCGGCGAGGTGGCTCTTGGCGGTGACGGTGCCGAGGTTGACAACGTTTTTAAAGACGCCGCCGTTGGCAGCTCCGGCGATACCGCCGGCAAAGTTGTAGTTGGTGTCGGTGCCTTTCTTGAAGTTGGAGTTCCATTTGTCGGTGACGTCGCCGGCGTTCATACATTGCTCAATGTAGCCGTTGTTGTAGCCGGCGATGCCGCCCACTTGGATGTAGCCGCAAGTGATGTCGCCTTCGTTGTAGCAATTGCGTATGATGCCGTCTTTCATGTTTTGGCCTACGATGCCGCCGATGACGCAAGAGTAGCCGTTGACGTTGGCATAGTTTTTACAATTCTCAACCAACCCATAGTTTTGGCCGACGAAAGCGCCGGTGTAGGCCCAACATTCAAACGAGCAGTCGGCAGCGAAGCTGAGGTTTTTGATTACGCCGGTGGTGCCGAGGCGACCGATGAAACCTTTATAGGGCTTAGAGGTGATATTGTCGGGGGTGCCTACGCCGTTATCGGCGTCTTCGGGGCGAGTGGTCCAGATGACGCAGTCGTAGGGGAAGTTGTGGATTGTGTGGCCGTCGCCGTCGATGGTGCCGCCGAAGGTGACGTTAGCGTCGTTGGGGTCGGCGCAGATGCCGATAAACGATTTGTCGCCTTCAAAGTCGATATCGTTGGTAAACTTGAAGTAGGCCTCGGGGTAGAGCATACCATAATTGGTGGTAGCGTCGGCGAGGTGGTGGAGGTCGTCTTTGGTTTTAATCAGATAGGGAGAGGCCTCGGTGCCTTCGCCGTCCCAGTAAGAGGGGCTTATATAGAGGTCGTAGGGCACTTGCATACCGCCGTTGACGATATAGAGAGTGTCGCGACCGGCTTTGTCTGAGATTTTGAGCAGGTTGTTGTCGACAATCGATGAGTAGTGGCCTTGGGTAGAGAGCACGCCGTTGTTGAGCAGCAGGTATTTGGTGTCGCCCAGGGGCTTGAGGTCGAGGTCGTGGGTGATTTTGTAGCGCGAAGTGTTGTCGCCAAAGCTGATTGCCGAGGCGCTGAGGGCTGCGGCTTGGGTTTCGGCCGACGATTTCAGACGTGGGTAGTTGCCTTCTGAGAACACCCATACCGACGAGTCGTAGTTTGCCGGGCCCGAGGCCGAGGTGAGTTCGGCTGTCGTCGATACGTAGCGTGTAGAGTTGAAGAAGGTGAGCTTTTTGTCGAAGTAGCAACCCGGTGAGAGCAAGATGGTGCCCGACTCGATGGTGCCGAACGTCTCGCGATATTCGCTTGATGTGTCGTATTGGTAGGTTTCGGCGATAATCTCGGCTGCGCTATAGCAGTTTTTGATTACGTCAGAGCTTGAGACTGTGGCCAGACGGCCAACCAAACCGCCGGTGTAGCGGCTGGCAGCGTCGTAGATGTAGCCGGTGAAGTAGCTGTTGGAGATTTGTGCGTCGTAGATGTGGCCTACCAAGCCGCCTTGGACGGCGTCGGAGCTATAGCCGCGGAGCACACCTGTAGCGAAGCAGCGCTCTATGGTGCCCATGTATGTGACACCGGCCACGCCACCGATGGTTTCGGCGATGGAGTTGGAAAATCCGTCGACGGTGCCGGTGAAATAGCAGTCGGCGGCCGACGATTTATAGAGCGAGCCGACGACGCCGCCAAATGGTGCGTTGCCACTGTCAGAGTCGGCGACGATAGTCGTTTCCTCGGCCGACGAGTTGGTGATGCTCTCGTTGATTTGTCCGGCTACGCCACCGCCATAACCGTTGTAGGCGTAGATGTTGGCGCCGGTGACGTGGCAGTCGTCAACGATGGTGCCGATGCCTACCAAGCCGGCAGCGGTGATGCCTTCGCTATAGATGTAGGGCGAGTTGACGTAGCAGCCTTGGATGGTGCCGCGAGAATATCCCACCATGCCGCCGCAGAAGTTGCCTTCGGTGACCACTTTTGGAGCTTCGAGCGTAAGGTTTTTGACGACGCTGACGGTGTCGGTGACGCCAAAGAGACCTGCATAGCCGGTAGAACCGGTGTTGACGTCGAGGCCCGAAATTTTCTTGCCGTTGCCGTCGAATGTGCCGGCAAACACTTGCGAGAGCTTATAGCCGATAGGGGTGAAGCGACGGCCTTGGAGGTCGATGTCGTTCTCTACGCGGAAATATTTACCCAAGTATGAGCGTGTATAGCGGCTCGATGATGTAGGTGTGGGCCAGATATAAGAGTCGTCAGAGTTGACTTTCTCGGCGAGCAACACCAGCTCGTCGACCGACTTTATCAGGTAGGGCGAAGCTTCGGTGCCTTCGCCTTCAAAGTCGGTGACCGACAGAGAAGGGTAGGAGAGGTCGAAGTTGAGAGCAATCGAGCCCGATGAGAGCGTGCCCATATAATAAGATGTGGACAGCAGCGACCATTCGCCCCAAGAGATGTTGCGGTTGTCGTTGGCAACGTTGGTGGTGATTGAGGCAGTGTAGGAGAGCTGATTTGTAGAACTGTCGAGAGCGGGGTTGGCGATGGTAAACCAGTCGCCGACACTGCTGTGGCGTGCCACTTGCTGCTCAATCGTGGTCGTAAGGTCGCGGTTGAGAATCAGTTCGACGGTGCAGCCATAGTTGGCGAAGTTTTTGATGTCGACGGTGTTGGGCGAGGTTTGAGTGGCTACGATGCCAAAGTCGACCGTCGAGCCCGACGAGTTGACGTAGGTCATGCGACCGTTGGCCGGTTCAAACTTGGTGTTGTACGACAGTTGGAAGTAAGAGTCGGCGCTGTCGCCCTCTTTGACGTAGGCGCCCCACCACGATGTCATGTCAATCGTGCCGTCGGCATTGATAGTGGCGGTCATCGGAGTGTCGTAGTCGGGTTTGCCGGTCGAGGAGCAAGTGGCGGCCCAGATGTCGCCGTATGTACTATTATTATATATGTATTGCGCGGGGAACGTGATTGTCATCTGCTCGAGGTCGGCGGTGCCGGTGAGCGTGATAGGCGTTGTCTGCGCAGTGTAGAAGTTGGTGATAGTGACCGAGTTGTTGTCGCCGGCAGAGATCGTGACGCCGCAACCGCCGTCGTAGCTGTAGCTGTTAAGAGCGCTATAGGTTTGCACATACTCGCCGGCGAGCTGGTCGACAGATGTGATAGCGCTACGTTTGGCTGCCTGCGCCAGCGTCTTGACGGCCTTGAGGCGAGCGCCGTCGAGGGCGTGAGGCGCCCTATCGGGCGAGGCGTTGAGCGTTACCGTAGGTGGAGTTGGCTGCTCTTGGGGCAGAGACGTGTCGAGACCGACGCCTGCCGAAGAGTTGAGCGATGCTTTCACGCCGACTACTGCCATGACAGAGGCAGCACACAGCAATGAAATTGCAGTTTTTCTCATAATCGGGTAGGTTGAGGAGTAGGTGTCAATAAAGAGGGTGAAGCGTTGATGCCTTTGGCCATTCTCCTCGTTTGCGTGGCCGGGGCAGTCAGTGCTCTGTTGTTATTTCGCTTAAAGGGTAGTTTGATGGCAAATTGCTATAATATTAGCCGATTTGTCAATTAATTGCCAAATTTAGCTTATATTTTGATAAAAACCAACCCTGTCGGCCAAAAAATCTGTCATGCCCGTGAGTGGCGCCAATCTTATCCACGTCTCAGCCCCAAACAAAGCCGAGAACGGCCCCTTAGAAAAAAGCGGGCAAAAATTGAGGTAAGTTTTGATATTTCAATGAAAATCACTACCTTTGCAGTCCGATTATATCCAAAATCAGAGACTGCCTGAAGAGTTCCGCGCGCTTTTGGCCGAGCGCAGGTGCCCTGTCGGCAGTATGTAATTAATTAATTTTTAAACTTTTAGAAGTGGATACTTTAAGTTACAAAACCATCGCCCCCAACGCGCAAAACGTCGAAAAAGAATGGGTAGTTATCGATGCTACCGACCAAGTTCTCGGCCGCCTTTGCGCCAAAGTCGCTAAACTGCTGCGTGGCAAATACAAGCCCAGCTATTCTCCCTTTGTAGAATGTGGCGACAACGTTATCATCATCAACGCCGACAAGGTGCGCCTTACCGGCAAAAAAATGACCGACCGCGTTTATCTTAACTTTACAGGTTACCCCGGCGGACAACGCGAAACTTCTCCCGAGGTTTTGATGAAAAAATCGTTCAACAAACACCTCAAACCCGGCATGCACCCCCTCTACATCCGCGTGATGAAAGGTATGCTCCCCAAAAATCGCATTGGTCGTCGCCTGATTGAAAACATGCACGTTTACAACGGCCCCAACCATCCCCACGAGGCTCAAAACCCCAAAGTTATCGATATCAACAAACTCAAATAATCCTTGAAGAATGGAAACAGTAAATGCAGTTGGCCGTCGTAAAGCCGCAGTTGCCCGCGTCATCCTGACCGAAGGCACCGGTGCCATCACCATCAACAAGCGTGCAATTGAGGTATACTTCCCCTCTTCGATACTTCAATACATCGTTCGTCAACCCCTCAACACCCTCGAAGTAGCCGAAAAATACGATATCCGCGTCAACTTAGACGGCGGTGGCTATAAAGGCCAAGCCGAAGCCCTTCGCCTGGCTATCGCTCGCGCCCTGGTGAAAATCAACCCCGAGGACAAAGCAGCCCTTCGCAAAGAAGGCTTCATGACCCGCGACCCGCGTTCAGTAGAGCGTAAGAAACCCGGTCAGCCCAAAGCCCGCAAGCGCTTCCAGTTCTCAAAACGTTAATGCCCCTGCCGCCTGATGGCTGCCTGAAGGCCGCCTGAAATCTTGGCAAGACATCAACAAAGTGTTTAGTATCTAAATCTCAAGGATGGACACGTTCCCTACCGTGAGATTAAAACCCAAAAGAACGTAAACAACTCATAAAAAACAATGTCAACACCTACATTTGACCAACTTTTAGAAGCAGGTTGCCATTTCGGTCACCTCAAAAGAAAAT
>CAZBBL010000086.1:0-8532 GCA_964490275.1 uncultured Barnesiella sp. | reverse complement strand
ACGGCTGCGTGGGGGTTTGAGGTATAGGGATAGAGGCGTTTGTCTTCGACTTTGTAGACTACGTCAACGCCATAGGGGAACACTTGGTTCTCGATGTCTTTGAGGTTGTCGCCAATGACGAGGGCTTCGAGTTTGACGCCCAGCTTGGTTGCGAGCTGGCGGCCTTTGGTCAGGAGTTCAAGGCTGACGTCGGCCACTTTGCCATCTTCAAATTCGCAATATACGATGAGATTGTTGTTATCTGACATGTTGGTTGTTTATTTAAGCGGCGGTGCCGAGGTTAGCCGATAGTATGGTTAGCAATGAGTTCTTTGATGAGCTCTTCGAGCTGTTGGTCGTCGTTGTCGAGGCGACGGCTTTCTTTGGCTGTGAAGACTACGTTTTCGATAGCTTTCACTTTTGTGGGAGAGCCGGGCAGGCCGATTTGTTGGGGGTCAGCTTCGACGTATGCGGCGCTCCACTCTTGGAGGTTGAGGTAGGGGCGAGCGTCGACAAAGGCTTGCTCTTGTTCGGAGAGTTTGGCTTTTTCGCTGGGCGACACGGCGCGTTTGTATTTCATCAAGCGTTTTGCGTTGCGGGGGCGACATTCGTCGGCTGAGCCGGTGACGGTCACAACGCAGGGCAGGGGCGATTTTACGGTTTCAACGCCTGATTCCAAGCGACGTTTTACGATGACATAGCCATCTTTGAGGTCGAGGATGTCTTCGGCATAGGTGATTTGGGGGATACCGAGTTTTTCGGCGATTTGGGGGCCTACTTGAGCGGTGTCACCGTCGATAGCTTGGCGACCGCCGAGGATGATGTCGTAGTTGCCAAATTTTTTAACGGCTTGGGCCAGAGAGTAGGATGTAGCCAATGTGTCGGCGCCGCCTAAAACGCGGTCGGTGAGCACGATACCTGAATCTGCGCCGCGGAAGATAGCTTCGCGGATGATTTCTGATGCTCGAGGAAGTCCCATGGTTAACAAGGTCACGGTAGAGCCGGGGTTGGCATCTTTAAGGCGCAGAGCTTGCTCCAGCGCGTTGAGGTCTTCGGGATTGAAGATGGCGGGCAGCGCAGCGCGGTTGATGGTGCCGTCTTCTTTCATCGCATCTTTGCCTACATTACGGGTGTCGGGCACCTGCTTTGCGAGCACAATGATGTTTAAACTCATAGTTATTATCTTTTTGTTAGTTAATTACTTTTTTCAAAGCTGTTTTTAAGGTTACAAAGTTAGCTTTTTTTTGGCATTATTCAAAACAAAACGCTGCTTTTGTCCGATAAGGGTGGCGGTAGTGGTCAAAAAGTCGGTGGTGTAGTGTTAGAAATAGCTTGAGCCATCAAAGCAGTGGGTGCAAATTTTCTCTTTTGGTAGGCCGATGGCTTCGACGATATCGTTGATGGTGTTGAAGCGTAGCGAGGTCAGTCCGAGTCGTTGGCGTATCTGTTCGACCATGGCGGCATACTCGGGTGTGCGCTCGTCGGCATAGGTGTCGAGTTTGGCATCGGGGTCGCCTTCCAAGTCGGCGATGACGCGACGTGTGATTAGTTCGAGGTCGGTCTTGGAGTTGGTGAAGTTGATAAATTTGCAAGCATAAATCAGTGGCGGGCAGCTGATGCGCACGTGGACGTCGGTAGCTCCGGCTTCGCGTAGGTCTTTGACGTTGTCGCGCAGCTGGGTGCCTCTGACGATTGAGTCGTCGCAAAACACTACGCGTTTGCCTTTAAGCAGAGATTTGTTGGGTATTAGTTTCATCTTTGCGACGAGCTCGCGGCGCTCTTGGGTGCTCGGTGTGAATGAGCGAGGCCAGGTAGGGGTATATTTGACAATGCCACGCATATATGGCACGCCTTTGCCCTGAGCATAGCCGAGGGCCATGCCGATACCTGAGTCGGGGACGGGGCTGACGAAGTCGATGTCGGTGTCGTCGCGTTGTCCCATTTTGATGCCCAAAGTGGTGCGCATTTCGTCGACGTTGCGGCCTTCGTATTCGCATGGCGGGTAGCCATAGTATGTCCAGAGGAAGGCGCAGATTTGCATTTTGTCGAGCGGTTGTTGGAGCACGTCGAGGGTGTCGGTGTTGAAGCGTACGATTTCGCCGGGGCCTACGTTGTATTCGATTTCGTAGTCGAGGTTGGCAAAGGCGCAGGTTTCGGAAGCGGCGGCGCGAGCATCTTGGCATTTATGGCGGCCGATGGTAATGGGGGTGCGTCCGAGTTTGTCGCGGGCAGCGATGATATCGCCGTTGTCTAACAGCAGTAGCATCGAGCATGAGCCTTTGACGGCGCGGTAGACGTTGTTGATGCCGTCGACGTAGTCGCTACCTTGAGAGATGAGTGTGGCAACCAATTCGGTAGGGTTGACGATGTCGTAGCTGTGTTCGCAAAAGTGTTGGCCTTTGTCGAGCTGTTCTTTTACCAATTCGTTGATGTTGTTGATGCGAGCTACTGTGACAATCGCAAATTTACCCAAGTGGCAGTTGACAATGATTGGTTGGGCGTCGGTGTCGGAGATGACGCCGATGCCGCTGTTGCCGGTGAAGTCGGCCAAATCGCTCTCAAACTTCGTGCGGAAGTAGGAGTTTTCGATGTTGTGGATTGAGCGAGTGAAGATGCCGTCGGCTGAGACTGTGCCCAGGCCTGCACGCTTCGTGCCCATGTGTGAGTTGTAGTCTACGCCGTAGAATAAATCGTTGATACATTGATTTTTTTTCGTTACTCCAAAAAATCCTCCCATTGTGTCAAAATTTTTTTACCTAAGAATATTGCAAAAAAAACAAGTGAACATCCTGAGGCTTGCTCCGGGATGCCCACTTGTTGATATCATTTATTTTTTAGTTTTGTTTTCAATCCACTGTCGGGCGTTGACAAACGCGTCGATCCATGGGGTCACATCTTCGTTGCGACGTGACGATGGATAGTAACCGCATTGCCACGGGAAGATGGCGCGCTCAAGGTGGGGCATCATGGCCAAATGGCGTCCGTCGGCCGAAGCAATGCCGGCTACGGATGCTCGCGAGCCGTTGGGGTTGCCGGGGTAGGCGGCATAGTTGTATTGGGCAACGACGTTGTATTTGTCGAGCGACTCGGGAAGGTTGAAACGTCCTTCGCCGTGGGCCACCCAGATGCCGAGTTTCATGCCTGAGAGCGAACCGAGCATTACCGAATTGTTTTGAGGTATCTTGACGCCCAAGAATTGCGATTCAAACTTGTGAGAGATGTTGTGCTCCATGCGGGTGGGCTTTGCGTGCTCGGGGTTGATGAGGTTGAGCTCAATCATCAACTGACAGCCGTTGCAGATGCCGAGGCTAAGCGTATCGTCGCGGTCGAAGTAGCGGCGAAGGGTTTCTTTGGCGCGTTCGTTCCATTTGAAACCGCCGGCCCAACCTTTGGCCGAACCGAGGACGTCGGAGTTGGAGAAGCCACCGCAGAATACAATCATGTTGACGTCGTCGAGGGTTTCGCGACCGCTCATCAAGTCGGTCATGTGGACGTCTTTGACGTCGAAGCCGGCGAGATAGAGCGAGTAGGCCATTTCGCGGTCGCCGTTGACGCCTTTTTCGCGTATGATGGCTGCGCGGATGCCGGTTTTGTCGTGACTGCGTTTGAGGCCGCGGCTTTCGAGCGAACCTTTAAATGATGCGGGGATGCGGTAGCGCAGGGGTTGTTTCTTGTAGTTTTCGAAACGTTTGGCCGCGCATTCGGCTCCGCTTTGCAGGCGGTCGAGCAGATATGAGGTTTCAAACCATACGTCGCGCAGGTAGTCGATGCCCAAGAGTATTTCTTGCTCGCCATGGTCGACGATGATTGTGCGCTCGTCGGAAGTAGATCCGATAGCGAAATATTTAGCGCCGGCTTGTGAGAGAATTTGCTCTACCGATTCGCGCTTTTTGTCGTCGACTTGGAGCACGATGGCGGGGTTCTCGGCAAAGAGTATTTTTACCAAGTCGGTTTCGCCGGCTTGTTGGAAGGCTGTAGTGTCGAGATTGATACCACCCTCGGTGTTGGCGAAGGTCATTTCCAAGAGGGTTGTGATAAGACCGCCGGCCGAGACGTCGTGGGCTGCGAGGAGTTTGCGCTGTTTCACTAAGCGCTGGATGGCGCCGAATGTTGCGGCAAACTGTTTTGCGTCGACGATTGTTGGAGCGTCGCTACCTATATGGTTGAGCGATTGGTAGAGGGCAGAGCCGCCGAGTTTCAGGGCGTCGCCCGAGAAGTCGACGTAATAGAGCGTCGAGGCTCGTTTGCTGAGCACGGGGCTTACAGTTTTTTTGACGTCGGCCACTTCGCCGGCAGCAGAGATGATGACGGTGCCGGGGGCATACACTTTGTTTTCGCCATATTTTTGAGTCATCGACAGCGAGTCTTTGCCGGTAGGAATGTTGATGCCGAGCGAGCAGGCAAAGTCGCTACAAGCTTCGACTGCGCGATAAAGGGCTGCGTCTTCGCCTTCGTTTTTGCATGGCCACATCCAGTTGGCGCTGAGCGATACCGATTTCAGGCCTTTAGCCAAGTTGGCTCCGGCGATATTTGTCAAGGCTTCGGCAATAGCGATTACCGAACCTTTGGCTGAGTCGACCAATGCCACTTGTGGGGCGTGGCCGATTGAGGTGGCGATACCTGATGTGCCGGTGTAGTCGAGTGAAACTACGCCGCAGTCGCTCAACGGTAGCTGTATCTCGCCTTGGCATTGCTGACGGGCGATGCGTCCGGTGACGGAGCGGTCGACCTTGTTTGTCAACCAATCTTTGCAGGCTACGGCTTCCAGACCGAGCACGGCACGCAAGTAGGTTTCGATTTGAGTGGGGTCGGTTTGGGCGTCGGTGTATGTGCGATAGACGGTGTGGTCGGTCATCACGGTTTTGGGCGAATTGCCAAACATATCGGCCATTTCAAGGTCGATAGGTTTCACGCCGTTTTTGTCTTCAAAGACAAAGCGGTTGTCGTCGGTAGTTTCGCCGACGACATAAAGCGGAGCACGCTCGCGTTGGGCAATGCGCTCTACGTAGGGTATGTCTTTGGCTTCGATAACCATGCCCATGCGCTCTTGGCTTTCGTTGCCGACAATTTCTTTTGCAGAGAGGGTTTTGTCGCCTATAGGGAGAGCATCGAGGTCGATGTGTCCGCCGGTGGCTTCAACAAGTTCTGAGAGGGCGTTGAGGTGACCGCCGGCACCGTGGTCGTGAATCGACACGATGGGGTTGTTGGCGTCTTCGGCTAAAGCGCGTATGACGTTGGCAACACGTTTTTGCATCTCGGGGTTGGCACGCTGCACGGCGTTGAGCTCGATAGCGTTGGCGTATTGTCCGGTTTCAACCGACGACACTGCGCCGCCACCCATGCCGATGCGATAGTTGTCGCCACCCATTACTACTACTTTTTCGCCCGGGGTGGGGGTGCCTTTGATGGCATCTTTCTTGGCTGCAAAGCCTACGCCGCCGGCGAGCATTATCACTTTGTCGTAGGCGTAAAGGCGTCCGGCTTCGTCGTGCTCGAATGTCAACAGCGAGCCGCAGATAAGAGGCTGGCCAAATTTGTTGCCAAAGTCGGAGGCGCCGTTTGATGCTTTAATGAGTATGTCGGCCGGAGTTTGATAGAGCCATACGCGAGGATTCATCATCAGTTCGTAGCGATGCTCAGGGCTCAATCGCGGGTAGGATGTCATGTAGACAGCTGTGCCGGCGATTGGGAGGCTGGCTTTGCCGCCACCGAGGCGGTCGCGAATTTCTCCGCCGGTGCCGGTAGCGGCGCCGTTAAATGGCTCTACCGTAGTAGGGAAGTTGTGGGTTTCGGCTTTGAGCGATATGACGGTTTCGACGGGTTTTACTTCGAAATAGTCGGGGCGGTCGGGGTTGATGGGGTAGAATTGGTCGACTACCGGGCCTTTGACAAAGGCGACGTTGTCTTTGTAGGCCGAGACGAGAGAGTTGGGGTTTTCTTGAGAGGTTTTTTTGATGAGCTTAAACAGTGACAGTGGTTTCTCTTCACCGTCGATGACAAATGTGCCGTTGAAGATTTTATGGCGGCAGTGCTCAGAGTTGACTTGTGAGAAACCAAAGACCTCGCTGTCGGTCAATGGGCGTCCGAGACGTTCGGCCAATTGGCGCAGATAGTTTTCTTCGTCGGGGCTGAGGGCCAGGCCTTCTTGCTTGTTGTAGACCGAGATGTCGTCGATTTTGACAATAGGCTCGGGACGGCGGTCGGTAGCAAATACGCGGCTATTGAGGTTGTCGTAGGCGCGATATAGCATGCGGTCGAAAGGGGTGTCGGCCGTGGCGCGGTTAAATTGTTCAATACGGGTGATGCCGGAGAGACCCATGTTTTGGGTTATTTCGACGGCATTGGTGCTCCATGGGGTAATCATCTCCTTGCGCGGGCCGATAAAATGGCCTTTGACAGTTGTGCTCGCAAGGGGCTTGGCGTCGGATAGCAGCCAAGAGAGCTTTTCCTGTTCAGATTGGTCAAAGCGGTGATCGCTTTCGATGGCATAAATTATGCCTGCTCCTTTTTTGAAAAATATAACCATGCTATTGATTAGTGAGGTGGTTTAATAATCAGTTGCAAAATTACGAAAAATCCGCCAAATAGCAGGGCTGTTGTAACGTTATTGTGCCAAGCAGCCCGGGAAAGCCCTCAGGTTGTAGCGCGAAGCCATCACTTCACCATAGGCTCCGGCTGAGCGCAGCGCTATTAAATCGCCGCGATGGGTGAGGGGTAGCGTCTCGTCTTTGCCAAACACATCCGACGATTCGCAAATTGGGCCGACGACGTCGTAGATGTCGGTGGCAGCGCTGTCGGCGGTGAGGTTTTCTATCTTGTGGTGAGCTTGATAGAGTGCCGGACGTATAAGGTCTGACATGCCGGCGTCGATGATGACAAATTTTTTCTCGATGCCCTCTTTTACGTAGACGACGCGGCTAATCAGAGAGCCACATTGGGCTACGACGGCACGACCGAGCTCGAAGTGGAGTTCTTGGTCGGGGCGCAGGGGCAGATTTTCGTTGAATGTATTGAAGTATGATTTGAAGTCGGGTATGGGGTTGGCGTCGGGATTATCGTAGTCGATACCGAGACCTCCGCCTACGTTGATGGTCTTAAAGAAGATATTTTTTTTGGCGAAGTGGTCTTGCAACTCGATAATTTTTTGGCAGAGGAGTTTAAACGGCTCGGTGACGGTCACTTGTGAGCCGATATGGAAATGTAGCCCCGACAATTTTACCGCGGGCAGGGAGTTGGCGATGTCGACGACGCTGTCGAGCTGGCGCAGGTCGATGCCAAATTTGTTTTCGTTCAGACCGGTGGTGATGTAGTGGTGGGTGTGGGCGTCGATATTGGGGTTGACGCGGATGGCCACTACGGCTGTTTTGCCGAGCGCCGAGGCGATGGCGTTGATGTTTTCCAATTCGGGGAGCGACTCAACGTTGAAACAACCTATGCCGGCATTGATGGCGTCGGTGATTTCGCGGTCGGTTTTACCTACTCCGGCAAAAACGATGTCGGCGGCGTCGAAGCCGTTGGCTATGGCGTGGCTCATTTCGTTGGCGCTGACGCAGTCGATGCCGAGGCCGCTTTGTCGGATGTGTTGCAACAACTCGGGGTTGGCATTAGCCTTCATGGCGTAATGCACTTTGAACTGAGGGTTGTTGGATGCTTGTTTGAGCTCGGTGAGTGTCTGCTTTAGCAGGTTTATGTCGTAGTAGTAGAAGGGGGTGGAAACGTTATTGAATTGCTCTATTGGAAAGTTTGCCATACTGTAGTTTTGACAGTTTAAAAGGTGGATATCGAGGTGTGTTTAAAGCTTATTTAATAAAGGTTTGATAAACTACTCGGCGCTCCGAACGTTGGTTCGTGAGCGCCGAGATAGTGTATGGGTGTTAGTTCTTGTTTTTAAACAGATGGTCGCTCAATAGGTTGAGGGCTTTTATCTTGTCTTCTTTTCTTACCAAGAACGAGATGTTGTAGTTGCTGCCGCCATACGAAATCATTCTTACGGGAATTTCTCGCAGGGCGTCGAGGGCTTTTGCTTCGAAGCCACGGTTTTGCCATTCGAGGTCGCCTACTACACATATAATAACCATGTCGCGGTCGACGGTGACGGTGCCAAATTTTTTGAGGTCGTCGACGATAGGCTCGAGGTTGCGCTCGTTGTCGATGGTGACGGAGACGCCAACTTCGGAGGTGGCAATCATATCTATCGAGGTCTTATATGTTTCGAAGATTTCAAACACCTTGCGCAGGAAGCCATAGGCCAAGAGCATACGGCCCGATTTGATTTTTATGGCGGTGATATTGTCTTTGGCTGCGACGGCTTTGATGCAATGGCCTTTTGAGGCGTTGTAGATAAGGGTGCCGGGGGCGTCGGGTTGCATGGTGTTGAGCAGACGCACCGGTATGTTGTTGAGTTTAGCCGGTAGCACACATGTCGGGTGGAGGATTTTTGCGCCGAAATAGGCGAGCTCGGCAGCTTCTTCAAAATGGAGTTGGCTGACGGGTTGTGTGCCTTCGACAAAGCGGGGATCGTTGTTGTGCATGCCGTCGATGTCGGTCCAAATT
>CAZBBL010000085.1:0-8549 GCA_964490275.1 uncultured Barnesiella sp. | reverse complement strand
GGTATGCCCTCGAAAGCATGCCCCGCAACACTATCTTGATTCTCGGTGGCAAAGACAAAGGCAACGACTATAGCGAAATCCTCCCCTTGGTGAAAGAAAAAGTGAAAACCATCGTCGCCATGGGCAAAGACAACGCCAAAATCATCGACTTCTTCAAAGATGTAGTGCCCGTAGTCGACACCCACTCCATCACTGAGTGCGTAGAGCGTTGCAGCGCTCTGGCCACCGACGGCGACACCGTCTTATTGTCGCCCTGCTGCGCAAGCTTCGACCTCTTTAAGAGCTACGAAGACCGCGGCGAGCAATTCAAGCAACAGGTGAAACAACTCAAATAACCCCCACCCCATCCCCCCAATCTCCGACCCTACCCCATCCCAACGCATACGTATGTCAGAATTAGATTTTCTTGTCGACGCCGCGCAACAGCCCGTTGAACCTACCCCGGCTTCCGAGGTCGTCGACAATATTACGCAACAATCCCCGGCTACCGAGCCCAAAGCCAAGACCAAAAAAGCCTCGGCTAAAAGCTCCGATGAGCCTCGCCCAAAGGCCGACCGATATATCTTGGCGATGTATATCGCCTTGTGTGTCATCTCGGTCGTAGAGCTCTACAGCGCCTCGTCGCGCGAGGTAGCATCAGGCAATATTATCGGCCCGCTCGGTCGCCACTGCTTAATGCTGCTCGGCGGATTCGTGCTCTGCATGTGGATTTCGCGTTGGAAAATCAAATGGTTCATTCCCGCCGCTCCGGTTTTCTCCGTCATAAGCGTCGTGCTGATGGTCTACGTGCTGTTTTGCGGCGCCACTATCAACGGCGCACGACGTAGCTTCTCGCTCTTGGGTATCCCCATACAACCCGCTGAGTTTCTGAAGCTTGCCACCGTCTTGATTATAGCCTATATCATGTCGCGCAACCAAGAGAAAGGTGGCGTGAAGACCAAAGGCGTCATACAGTGTGCGATAGTAGTGTCGTTGTTTGGCGGCTTACTGTTCACCCAAGGCTTGACCAACACCATCCTCTTGATGGGCATCAGCATCGCAATGATGCTCGTCGGCGGCATACAATGGAAGAAATTCCTTCTCGTAATGATTTTCTACGGCCTTGTGGGCGTCGGCGGATTGTATTATAAATCCCACAGCGAGCAATATTCCGAAGCCGAAACCCAACATATCGTCGAAACCGGCACCGACTTCTCCGGCAAGAAGGTGACCATCAACCGCAGTAGCACCTGGAAAAACCGCTTAAACCGATATAGCTCCGACAAACCACTCTACGAGCAAGACATCACCGCCGAAAACCGCCAAGAAATGTATGCCTATATGGCCCAAGCCAACGGCGGCCTCATCGGCGTATTCCCCGGCAACTCGCGCGAAACGGCTCGCCTGCCGTTGGCCTTCTCCGACTATATCTTCTCAATCGTAGTCGAAGACTTGGGCTTTATCGGCGGCATGTTCCTGCTGCTAATCTACCTATCGCTATTGGGCCGAGCGGGGGCCTTGGCTGCACGCTGCGACCGCGCCTATCCCGCCTTGCTGGTGATGGGTATGGCCGTCATGATAAGTTGCCAAGCACTGTTCCACATGGCCATCGTCACCGGCGTGTTCCCCGTGTCGGGCCAACCGCTGCCTATGATATCAAAGGGTGGCACATCCATCCTCATCACCTCGATAGCCTTCGGCATCATGCTCAGCGTAAGCCGTTACGTCGCCGCCACTCGCGCCAAATCTAAGCGCCAAAGCCTCGACCTACCGTCAGAAATGGCTGCTGCCAACCCTACTCAATTAAGCAAATAAAATATTCGTTACAGATATGACAAACCATAAGTCCTTAAAGGTATTGATAAGCGGAGGTGGCACCGGCGGTCACATCTTCCCCGCCCTCTCTATCGCCAACGCCCTGCGCCGCCGCGACCCCAACGTCGAAATCCTATTCGTCGGCGCCGAAAACCGCATGGAGATGGAACGCGTGCCCGCTGCCGGATATAAAATCATCGGCTTGCCCGTCGCCGGCTTCGACCGCAAACGCCTCTGGCGCAACGTCAAAGTGCTCTACAAATTCTGGAAGAGCAGCCGCTTGGCCAAAAAAATCATCAAGGACTTCCAACCCGACATCGCTGTCGGCGTCGGCGGCTACGCCTCCGGCCCCGTATTATCCGTAGCCCAACAAAAACATATCCCAACCCTCATCCAAGAGCAAAACTCCTATGCCGGCGTCACCAACAAACACCTCGGCAAAGATGCTCGACGCATCTGCGTCGCCTACGAGGGCATGGAACGCTTCTTCCCCGCCAACTCTATCGTACTTACCGGCAACCCCGTGCGCCAAGTCATCGCCGAATGTCAAACCCCACAAGACGAAGCCAAACGCCTACTCGGATTTGACCCTCAACGCAAACTGGTGGCCGTCGTTGGTGGTAGCCTCGGCGCTCGCACCGTCAACCATGCCGTCATCGCCGCCATGGACGCCATCACCGCTACCGGCGCCCAAATCCTCTGGCAAACCGGCAAATACTACGCCGACGAATGTCTCAAAGCCGCCCAAGGCAAAGCCGACGTCAAAGCTATGGCATTTGTCGACCGCATGGACTTGGTTTATCGCGCTGCCGACCTGATGGTCGCTCGCGCCGGTGCAAGCACCATATCCGAACTTCAACTCACCGGCGTGCCCGCCGTATTAGTGCCCTCGCCCAATGTCGCCGAAGACCACCAACGCAAAAACGCCCAAGCCCTGGCCGACCGCGACGCCGCCGTCATGGTGCTCGACGTCGACGCCGAAGCCTCCTTGGCCGAAGTAGTCACCTCGCTGCTCAACGACGACGCTCGCTTGAAATCGCTCCGCACTAACGTCGCTAAAATGGGTCAACGCAACTCCGACGAACGCATCGTCGACGAAATTTACAAGATTACACAATGAAGAAAAACATATACTTTGTAGGCGCCGGCGGCATCGGTATGGCCGCCCTCGAGCGCTACTTCCTCTCTAAAGGCTACACGGTTGGCGGCTACGACCGCACTCCCACTGCCCTTACTCAACAACTACAAGACGAAGGCGTAGACATCTCCTTCGACGACGCTGCCGAGGCTATCCCTCCGACATTCCGCGACCCCGAAACTACCGTCGTCTACACCCCAGCCATCCCCGACTCTCACCCGGGCCTTACCTGGTTTCGCAACAACGGATTCCAACCGATAAAACGAGCCAAAGTGCTCGGCATGGTCACCCGCGACAGCCTCTCTCTCTGCTTCGCCGGCACCCACGGCAAAACCACCACCTCGTCGATGGCCGCACACATCCTACATAGCTGCCCCGTCGGCTGCAACGCATTCCTCGGCGGCGAACTGCGCAACTATGGCAGCAACTTCCTCCTGAGCGCCACATCACCCTTTAGCGTCATCGAGGCCGACGAATACGACCGCTCCTTCCATCACCTCACACCCTACATCGCCGTCGTTACTGCCACCGACCCCGACCACCTCGACATCTACGGCACCGAAGAAGCCTACCTCGAAAGCTTCTCGCACTTCACCGAATTGATACGCCCCGACGGCATCCTCATCGTGCACAAAGACCTCAAATTCAAG
The DNA here is from genome assembly GCA_964490275.1 of uncultured Barnesiella sp. Taxonomy (GTDB): domain Bacteria; phylum Bacteroidota; class Bacteroidia; order Bacteroidales; family Muribaculaceae; genus JAGBWK01. Next base: position 4,967 of record CAZBBL010000085.1, on the reverse strand, counting down.
CCTCGCCCCGTCAAAGGCGTTAAAGTCTATACCTACAGCCGCGACGAAGGCGACTTCCACGCTACCAACATACGCCGCGGCAACGGCACCATCACCTTCGACCTCGTCACCCCCTCGCAAACCATCTCCGACATCTCCCTCGGCGTGCCCGTCGAAGTAAACATCGAAAACGCTATCGCCGCCATGGCCGCCACTCTGCTCACCGGCAAAGTCGACATCGACATCATGCGCCAAGCCATGGCCTCGTTTCTCGGAGCCAAACGCCGCTTCGAATTCCATCTTAAAGAGCCCGGCGAAAATGGCCGCGTCATCATCGACGACTACGCCCACCATCCCGACGAACTCCGAGCCTCCATCAAATCGGTGAAAAGCCTCTATCCCGGACGCAAACTTACCGTCGCCTTCCAACCCCACCTCTACAGCCGCACACGCGATTTCGCCCCCCAATTTGCCGACGCCCTCTCGCTGGCCGACCAAGTTGTGCTCCTCGACATCTATCCCGCTCGCGAACTCCCCATCGAAGGCGTAACCTCAAAAATCATCTTCGACAAAATAAAATCGCCCGTTAAGCTATTGATTGACAAACAATGCTTGACAGAAACAATAAAAAATATTAACTTTGACATCTTATTGACAGTGGGTGCCGGTGACATCAACACCTTCATCCCCGACATCTTGGACTCAATCAAAAACAAATGACCAAACGAGGCATTACAAGCTGCTTATTGACCATCCTTCTCGGAGTTTACCTGGTAGTCGCCCTCGCCATCACCAACTCGATGGCAGCCGAGGCCCCATGTAAAGGCGTCGACATCTCAATCCTCTCCAACGAGATGGCCCGATTTGTCAACCCCGACGACATCGACGCCGAGCTCGACGGCATCTCCGCGCGCGTCAAAGGCATGAAAGCCTCAGATGTCAATATCAAATCTATCGAAGCCAAGCTGTCGGCAATCCCCAACCTCGAAAGCGCCAACTGCTACCGCCGCAACGACGACGTCATCGCTATCGACATCGTCCCAATGGTGCCCGTAGCACGCGTCTTTGACCACCACGGCTCTTACTACCTCAACCGCGACGGCAAACGCCTCATAGCCAACACCCGCTATCGCATCGACGTCCCCGTCATCATCGGCGACTTTAACCACCATCGCGAAGAGGTCGGCGGCCTGCTCCACCTGCTCGAAACCATCGCCGACAACGACTCTTGGAACGCCCTGGTATCTGCCATCCGCATCGCCGACAACCGCGATGTGCTGCTCATACCCAACATCACAGGGCATATCATCAACTTCGGCGACACATCCAACGTCGAAGACAAATTCAACCGCTTGACCACGTTCTACAACAAAGTCTTGCCCGTCAAAGGATGGGACTACTACGACACCATCTCCGTGAAATTTGCCGGACAAGTAGTGGCCCGCGTCGCCCCCGCCAACCGCAAAGTCAATCCCAACCAATATAAAGACGAAGATTTCATCGAGGATGTCAACGAAGATACAATGCTCGGCGACACCCCCTCATCCAAAATCGTCAAACCCAAAATCAACTAAAGCGTTACCTTAACATCATATGGAAGAGAATTATATTGTGGCATTCGAAATCGGCAGCTCCAAAATTAAAGGTGCCCTCGTGGTCAACGACCCCACCGGCATGCTCAACGTCGTTGCCGTCCAAGAAGAACACGTTTCAGAGAGCGTCCGCTATGGCCAAATCAAAAACGTCGAAGACGTCTCAGGCATCATCGACAGCATTCGTCAAAAACTCGAAAAATCTCAGGCTATATTGCCCCGTAAAATCAACGGCGCTTACATCGGCCTGAGCGGATCTACCGTCTGCTCTTGCGTCGCCGAAGCAAGCCTCCACTTCGACATCGAAGAAGCTATCACCGCCGACACCGTCGCTCAACTCAAAGCCAAAGCAATCGCATCGCTCGACACCGACCGCGAAGTCTACGACGCCTTCCCTCGCGAATTTATCGTCGACAACCACGCCACTACTACCCCCATCGGCATCTTTGCCCACGATATAAAAGTCTCATTCGTCGTTATCTCCGGCGCTCCGGGCATCAAAAACAACATCAACCGCGTATTCCCCGGCAAACTCGGCATCGACGTCCGTGGCTACGTCCTTAGCGCCATCGCCCTGGCCGACGCCGTCGTCAGCGACGACGAGAAAAAACTCGGCTGCATGTTTGTCGACTTCGGCGCCGAAACTACCACAGTCTCCATCTATCGCAAAGCCTCGCTCAACTATCTCGTCACCCTACCGATGGGCTCGCGAAATATCACACGCGACTTGGTTTCGCTCAACTATCTCGAAGACCGCGCCGAAGCCATCAAACGCTCTGTCGGCGTAGGCTCCTTCGACAACGGCCCCCGCATGGCCACAGCCGACGGCATCGACCAAACCGAAATCTCCAACTATATCAACTCTCGCGCCGGCGAAATCATCGCCAACGTCATCGCACAAGTTGAATTCGCCGGCTTCAAAGTCGCCGACCTCCCCGCCGGAATGATTATCGTAGGCGGTGGCGCTCGCCTCAAAGGTTTCTCCGACATGCTCGCCACTCAAAGCAAAATGAAAGTGCGCACCGGCATGCTCCCACGCAATATTCGCATCTCTGACAGCTCACTCGCCGCCAACGACGCCGTCGACGTCGTCTCCCTGGTATTATCTGCCGTCAAAGCTGGCGCCAACAACTGCGTCGCACCACTCCCCACCGAGCAACCCAAAGTGGAAATCTCTCAAGACATACCCTACGACAACGACTACGACGGCGAGTCGCGTATCGGTCGCGAAGACTTCGACGACGACCTCCTCGACGACGATGACGACCGCCGACGCCACAAAGTGAAAAAAGAAAAACCCAAGAAAACCCCAAAACCCGCCTCCGAAAAACGCGGCCTCGGCATCCTCGGAAGCCTCCGCAATCGCATCGAACGCCTCATGACCGACAACAACGACAACTTCGACGATATCGACGGCAACGACTCCGACATCTAACCCTCTGAGCTTCGTGCTACTTTTTTCACCATCTTTATTTTTTTAATCTCCACTAAATCGCAATAAAACATGACACCCGAAGATCTCCAAGATAATTTCGTCACCCCGACAAATAGACCTACCATCATCAAGGTTATCGGCGTTGGCGGCGGCGGCAACAACGCCGTCAAACACATGTATGAGCAAGGAATCGAAGATGTCACTTTCGTGATATGCAACACCGACCGCCAAGCCCTGGCCAACTCACCCGTGCCCGTTAAAGTAATGATCGGCACCAGCGGCCTCGGCGCCGGCAACGTCCCCGAAATAGCCCGTCAAGCCGCCGAAGAATCGGCCGAAGATATCAAACGCCTCTTCGACGACGACACTCAAATGGTGTTCATCACCGCCGGCATGGGCGGCGGCACCGGCACCGGCGCCGGACCCGTCGTAGCCCGCTTAGCTCGCGAAAAAGGCCTACTCACTATCGGTATCGTCACTATCCCATTCCTCTTCGAAGGCCAACGCAAAATCATCAAAGCCCTCGAAGGCGCCGCCGAAATGAGCAAATATGTCGACGCACTCCTCGTTATCAACAACGAACGCCTCACCGAAATATACCCCGACCTCGAGTTTATGAACGCCTTCGGCAAAGCCGACGACACCCTCTCTATCGCTGCCCGTGGCATCTCCGAACTCATTACCACCGACGACGCCATCATCAACATCGACTTCCACGACGTTGATACAACCCTGCGCAACGGCGGCGCCGCCGTCATCTCTCAAGGCTACGGCGAAGGCGAAAACCGCGTCACCAAAGCTATCAACGACGCCCTCAACTCCCCCCTGCTCAAAGACCGCGACATCTTCGGCTCCAAACGATTGCTCTTTAACATCTACTTCGACCCCGACGCCGAAACTCAATTCGTAATGCGCGAAGCCGACGAACTTACCTCATTTATCTCCAACATCGACCCCTCTGTCGACGTCATTTGGGGCCTCACTCGCGACCACACCCTCGGCAACAAAATCAAAGTCACCCTCCTGGCCGCCGGTTTCAAAACCTCCGAACGCGACGCCGTGGCCCCCAAAGACACCCCCGCCGAAGCCACTGCCAAAGAGCAACCAATATTCACCGACGACACCCCCGAAGTCAAAAACGAAACCGAAATCCTCGCCCGAGAATATGGCGTCGACAAAGCCGGCACTATCACCCGCAACCCCGAGTCTGTCAAACAAATCGTCTTCTCTCGCGACCAACTCGAAAACGACGCCCTCATCGAAGCTTTCGAAAACTCCCCAACATTCACCCGCGACCGCCGCACCGTCGACTCTATCAAAAACACAGGCAAACAAGAGCCCGAACCTCAAAACGAAGCCTCCTCTCCCCTGACCGACGTCGACGACAAACCCAAAGACAAACCCTCAGGCACAATTATCTCATTTTAATGACCCTCACGCCATTTTAATCTCCATAACACGCTATAACCCCAAAGGCTCGGCCCCCCGCCGAGCCTTTTTCATCCCCTCCGCCAACAAACACCTCATCCTCAAAGGTATGCGCTATGTTTATAGGGGCGAAATTCATTTCGCCCGCTCCCATCAAGCCGGCTATTAGTCTTATACGACCTATACGACTTATCCCCCTCATCTACCGCCATTTGCGCTGCCCACGCGCCGCTCGGGCGCGATAAATCACGCCCCTACATCCATGACGCAACCCACCATGGCCGTGGCGTCCGCGAGGACGCCGATTTACTCGTAACCCCGTACACCGTCAGGTGTGCGGGGTATGAGTCCAAAATACGAATGGTGTCCGCCAAGGACACCGATTTCTTGCCATCTGCATAGCACTCACCCTCAATGGTTTCCGCCCACATTGTAGAGGCGGAATTCATTTCGCCCGCCACCATCAACCACCTATAACCCAAGCAAATATCGTCGCGAGAGCGACGAACTTGTAGGTAACCGAGGAGAAAGTG
>CAZBBL010000084.1:0-8609 GCA_964490275.1 uncultured Barnesiella sp. | reverse complement strand
GGTGGCGACGACTTCGACCACGTGATCATCGACTGGCTCGCCGACGAATTTATGTCGGAACACCACATCGACTTGCGTCAAGACCCGATGGCTCTCCAACGCCTTAAAGAGGCTGCCGAAAAAGCCAAAATCGAGCTTTCAAGCACTACCTCTACCGAGATCAACCTCCCCTACATCATGCCCGTCAACGGTATACCTCAACACTTGGTTAAGACATTGACTCGCGCCAAATTTGAGCAATTGGCCGACTCTCTGATTCAAGCCACAATACGTCCCTGCCAGCAAGCTTTAAGCGACGCAGGCTTGCAACCAAGCGACATCGACGAAGTGATTTTGGTAGGTGGTTCGACCCGTATCCCCGCTATCCAACAAGTAGTAGAAAAATTCTTCGGCAAAGCTCCCTCTAAGGGCGTCAACCCCGACGAAGTGGTAGCCGTCGGCGCATCAATCCAAGGCGCAGTCATCTCAGGCGATGTCAAAGACGTATTGCTGCTCGACGTTGTGCCCTTGTCGGTAGGTATCGAAACCCTTGGTGGCGTGATGACCAAATTGATCGACGCCAACACTACAATTCCTACTCGTAAGAGCGAAACATTCTCTACAGCTGCCGACAACCAGCCTTCAGTCGAAATCCACGTGCTCCAAGGCGAACGCCCCATGGCCAAAGACGACAAGACCCTCGGCAAATTTATCCTCGACGGCATCCAACCCGCTCCGCGTGGCATACCTCAAATCGAAGTAACTTTCGAAATCGACAACAACGGTATCCTCAACGTATCGGCCAAAGATAAAGCAACCGGCAAAGAGCAAAGCATCCGTATCGAAGCTTCAAGCGGTTTGTCTGACGCTGAAATCAAACGTATGAAAGACGAAGCTGCCGCCAACGCTGCCGCCGATGCCAAAGAAAAAGAACGCATCGACAAGCTCAACCAAGCCGACGCTATCATCTTCCAAACCGAGAAACAACTCAAAGACCTCGGCGACAAGATTCCGGCCGACAAGAAAGCTGCTATCGAAAACGCTGTCAACCAACTCAAAGAGGCCCACAAAGCCCAAGATATCGCCGGCATCGACGCTGCTATCAAAAACATCGAAACACAGTTCCAAGCCGCTCAACAAGATATCTACAACGCTCAGGCTCAAGCCAATGCTCAGCAAGCAGGCGCCAACCCCGGTGCTCAACAAGGCGGCTCGGCCAACGACTCGGGCGACGGCCACATCGACGATGTCGACTTTGAAGAAGTCAAATAATATCAAATAACGATAATCCACCAATTACGACAGGCATATCCGAGTTAATCGGGCATGCCTGTCGCTCTTTAAGAGCTTATTGGGGAACAAGATATTTTTCGTAACTTTGCAGCGTAATTGTTGCAAGAATAATATGAAATATAAGATTTTGGTGCTCGACCTCGACGGCACCTTGACCAACGGCAAAAAACAGGTCACTCCCCACACTCTTAATCGTCTGAAAAAAGCACAACAGCAAGGCGTGAAAATCGTCTTGGCCTCCGGACGCCCAACGTATGGAGTCGCCCCTATCGCCAATCTGCTCGAGCTCGACAAACACCAAGGATACATCCTCTCATACAACGGCGGAGAAATCATCAATTGGGAAAATCGCGAAAAGCTCCACCAAAAGGTGCTCGACCAAGAGGTGCTCCCCTATCTCTACGACTGCGCCAAGCAAAACGATTTTGCCATCCTCACCTACGACGGCAAATACCTGCTGACAGAACATCCCGACAACGAATACGTAATGCGCGAAGCTCATCTCAACGTGATGACACCCAAAAAAGTCGACAACTTTTTGGATGCTATCTCGTTTCCGGTAGCGAAATGCCTTATCGTCGGCGAGCCTGAGCGATTGGCCCGTCTCGAAACCGAGATGCAAACCGTGCTCAACGGGCGCATGGAGGTCTATCGCTCAGAGCCTTATTTTCTCGAACTCGTGCCAAAGGGCATCGACAAAGCTCAATCGCTGGCGGTATTATTAGACCAAATCGGCATGACACGCCACGAAATGATATGCGTCGGCGACGGATTCAACGACATTTCAATGATATCTTATGCCGGATTGGGCGTAGCTATGGCCAATGCACAACCCAAGGTGCGCGATATGGCCGACTACATTACCCTATCCAACGAAGAGGACGGCGTGGCTGCTGTAGTCGACAAATTTCTCCTGAATTGAGAAAATATTGCTATCTTAGCGTCGACAAACATCTAAGTTAACCCTTCTAACGACCATCAACGACTATGAACTATAGAAAATGTGGCGAAAGTGGCGTCCGTCTACCCGAAATTTCGCTCGGCCTTTGGCACAATTTCGGTGATGTCGACGACTTCGACAATGCTCGAAAAATGTTGCTCTACGCCTTTGACAACGGCATCTGCCACTTCGACTTGGCCAACAACTACGGCCCCACGCCCGGCTCGGCCGAAATCACCTTCGGCAAAGTATTATCGACCGACCTCGCTGCTCACCGCGACGAGATTTTCGTATCGTCAAAAGCCGGTTTTGATATGTGGCCCGGCGTCTACGGCTCAGGCTCTTCGCGCAAAAGCCTTATAGCATCGTGCGACCAAAGCCTCAAACGCACCGGTCTGGAATATTTCGACGTATTCTACAGCCACTGCTACGACGGTTTTACCCCCGTCGAAGAAACTATGCAGGCGCTCATCGATATCGTGCGCAGCGGCAAAGCGCTCTATGCCGGCATATCAAACTACCCTGTCCAACAGCAACGCCAAGCCTACGAGTTGCTTCGTCAAGCCGGCGTGCCTTGTCTGCTAAGCCAATACAGAGCGTCGATATTCAACGATTCGGCCATCAACGAAAACTTTGACCCTGCAGCTCAGGCCGGCAGTGGCCTCGTTTGCTACTCTCCGCTTGCTCAAGGCTTGTTGACCGACCGCTATCTCAACGGCATCCCTGCCAATAGCCGTGCAGCCCGCTCTACCGGATACCTTCAGCGCGAGCAAGTGACGCTCCAGCGCATCGACGCAGCTAAAGCCCTACGCGAGATTGCCATCAACCGCGGTCAATCTCTCGCACAAATGGCCGTAGCATGGTTGTTGGCCGACAGTCGTGTCACATCGGTCATCGTCGGCGCCTCGTCGGTCGACCAGATCCGCGACAACATCCAAGCCATCGGCTCTGCCCCACTTTGCGACGACGAGTTGCGACGCATCCACGACATCGCCTCAGCGCCCGGAATAAGATTGTAATATCAAAAAATTATCATAAATATAGCCACTTGTGTTTTGAAATAAAATCGCAAGTGGCTATATTTGCACAGATTATAACCATCCAAACATGAAAGCACTAAAACCCAACATGATGCGGAGCATCATTGCTGCCTGCCTTATAGCCCTTTCCGGCGCTACGGCTACAGCTTCATCACTATTTATCCGCACTAACAATGCCCCCGACAAATCGGTTGAATTTGGCGAAATCAGCGCTATCTCATTCGCTACCGATGCCGTAACCGTCACATTAACAAGTGGCACATCCATTCAGATAGCAACCTCCGATTTTAAATCAATCTCCACTACCGGGCAAGAGAGCTACGTCACTACCATCTCAGCCGACAACGTCGACGGCTCTGTGGACGTCTACAACCTCTCGGGCGTAAAGGTCGCCACAATCGACTCGGTCTCGGAGCTAAACTCTCTATCTTCGGGCGTCTACCTGCTCAACAACCAAAGTAAAACCGTCAAAATCGTTGTGCCATGAAAAAAAATACGACTTTTGCCTTAGCCACAACTGCGGTTATCGCCCTCGGCGCATACGCAGCCACCGAACGTCTTTGGTTTGAAAACAACACCATCAGCCTCGGCCTCGATGTAGAAAACCTCGACAGCATCTCTATCAAAGACGGCCAACTCAACGTAGCCACCATCAACAACGGCAACTTTGCGTTTGACCTGGCCAACGTCAACAAAGCCACCGCTACCGCCAACGACGAAACCACCGAAGTGCTCATCAACTACGACGGCGATGTAGCCACCGTAGTTAATCCCTATGCCTTCACCGGCGTCGACATCACAGTCGACGGCGCCGACGTCACAGTCAACGCTGCCGTAGCCGAAGCCTCGCGCGAAGTGGTCTATCACCTATCAGGCACCACTACCACCGGCTCGTTTAAAATCTACTCCGACTACAAGCTCGAAGTGCTCCTCGACAACGCCTCTATCACCAACGACAACGGCTCGGCCATCAACATCCAAACCGGCAAGAAAACAACCCTGCGCGTGCCCGACAAAACAGTCAGCACTCTTTGCGACTCAAAAAAATACAACACCCCCGACGGCGAAGACGAGAAAGCCACACTCTTCAGCGAAGGCCAAATCGAATTTCGCGGCAAAGGCACGCTCAACATCACCGGCACCAAGAAACACGCCATCTGCTCTGACGACTATGTAGAACTCAAAAACACTACCATCAATATCCTCAGCGCAGCCTCAGACGGCATCCATGCCAACGACTACGTGTCGATTCTCTCAGGCAATCTCACCATGACCAACCTTAGCGGCGACGGCATCGACGCCGACGACGAAGGCTATATCAACATCGAAGGCGGCAACCTCGACATCACCGTCAGCGGCGACTCCAACAAAGGCATCAAAGCCTCGGGCGGCGCCATCAACATCTCTAACGGCTCTATCGCGCTGACCATGTCGGGCAACTCAGTCATCAAAAACAACGACCCATCATACTGCTCGGGCATCAAAGCCGGCACCGACTTCAACATGAGTGGCGGCGCCGTGACCATACGCTCTACCGGCACAGCCGGCAAAGGCATTTCAGTCGACGGCAACGCTACAATCACCGGTGGCGACATCGACATTGAAGTAGCCGGTGCGGGCGGCACATACACCACGACATCGAGCACCACCGACTCCTACTCGGCAACCTGTCTGACCGTCGACGGCAACGCCAACATCCTCGCAGGCAACCTTACACTCAACACTACATCGGCAGCCTCAGGCGGCAAATGTATCAAAGTCGACGGCGCCCTGACATTCGGCGACACCGACAACATACCCGTAGTGACCGCCACTACCCGTGGCTCACGCTTCCAAGTCACCTCGAGCACCTCTAACGGTGGTTGGAACGGTGGCGGCGGCAACCGGCCGGGCGGCAACTTCGGCGGTGGTGGCAACAACAACACCGACTATTGCAATCCCAAAGTAATAAAAGCGGTCGGCAACCTCACAGTCAATAACGGCATATTCACAATCACCTGCACCTCATCGGGCGACGGTGGCGAAGGTCTTGAGAGCAAAGACACGCTTACCATCAACGGTGGCGAGCTTACAATCTCCACCTACGACGACTGCATCAACGCGTCAAACCAAATCACCATCACAGGCGGCAAAATCTACTGCCACGCATCGGGCAACGACGCCATCGACTCCAATGGCAAGATAACAATCTCAGGCGGCGAAATCATTGCCCTCGGCGCATCACAGCCCGAAGCCGGCATCGACTGCGACTACAACTCCAACTTTACCCTCACCGGAGGCATCATCGTATCGTTGGCCGGATCAAACAACACCCCCGGAACCTCGGCAACGACTCAACGCGTAGTCTACACCACCGGTTCGTTTAACACATCTACCACCTATACCCTACTCGACTCAAACGGCAACTTCGTGTTGAGCTTCCGTCCACCGGTATCATATTCGAGCAACAGCAACCTCATGTTCTCATCTCCGGTAATGACAGCTAAAAACAAGAGCTTCAAGCTCTATACCGGAGGCACAGTCACCGGTGGCGAAACATTCAACGGCTTGACAACCGACGCTACCTACACTGCCGGCACCCTCAAATCGACGCTCACCACAAAATAAAGGCGTAGAGGTCAAGATATATCCACAACAAAAGGCACGCCCCACGGCGTGCCTTTTGTTATTTCGTAATATATGTAATTGATTAGATGGGGGTGTCGAGGTTGGAGAGGTATTGCTCGAGGTCGGTTGAGGAGAGGCGGGTGAGGATTTTGCCACGGTGAGCTACGGAGATGTTGCCGGTTTCTTCAGAAACTATGACGGCGACGGCATCGGTGGCTTGCGATATGCCAAGGCCTGAGCGGTGGCGCAAGCCCATCGAACGTGGGATGTTAGTGTCGTGACTGACTGGGAGGATGCAGCCGGCTGCCATGATGCGTTCGCGTGTGATTATCATTGCGCCATCGTGCAGAGGCGAGTTTTTGAAGAAGATGTTTTCAATCAGGCGCGAGTTGATGTTGGCATTGATGATGTCGCCGGTATTTTCATAGTTTTCTAATGGCATGGATTGCTGTATGACGATGAGGGCGCCGGTTTTGCTACGCGACATGTTCATGCATGCATAAACGACGGGCATTACCCACTGGCGAGCGTCGGCCTCTTCTTGTCCTTTGTGGTGATGGATGAGGTTGCCGATGAAGCGCCATCGTTTTTGCGAACCGAGTTCGACCAAGAAGCGTTTGATTTGGTCTTGGAAGATGATTACTAATACCAGCAAGCCGATACTCATAAATTTGTCGAGAATCGTGCCAATCATACGCAGGCCTATGATTTCGGAGGCTACGACCCAAACCATGATGAAGGCCAAGACGCCATAAAAAAGGTTGATGGTGCCCGACTCTTTCATGATACGATATAGGTAGAATAGCAATGAGGCTACCAATACGATATCGAATATGTCTTTGATGCCAAATTCAGTCATTAGGGTTGATGGGGTTGAGATGTAAGATTTAGATAGAGTCGTTGCAGTGGCGCAGCTGTTGAACGATTTCGACGCAATGGCGTGCGGGGGCTACGTCGTGGACGCGAATGATGGCGGCGCCTTTTTCGAGGGCTACGGTGTTGAGGGCTATCGTGCCGGGGAGCGACTCTGCGGGGGTGAAGTTGAGCAGACGGAATATCATCGACTTGCGCGAGATGCCGACCAACAGGGGGCAGCCAAGCGAGTCGAAGGCTTCGAGCGCTTCCATCATCTGATAGTTTTGATTGAGAGTTTTGCCAAATCCAAAGCCGGGGTCGACTATGATGTCGGCGACACCGTCGGCTCGCAAGCGGGCTATGATTTGCGCGAGGTCTTTGAGGACGACGGCCATGGTTTGGTCGGTAGGTGTATCGCTATTGAGCGAGGAGAGGCTCGGGTGGGTCAGTATGTAGGGCAATTTAAGGTCGACGGTGGCGGCATACATATCGTCGTCGAGGGTGAAGGCGCTTATGTCGTTGATAATGTCGGCACCGGCGGCGGCAGCTTCGCGAGCTACGCTTCCGCGGAAGGTGTCGACCGACACGAGCATATCGGGAGCGACGGCACGCACGGCTTGTATGCCGAGGATTACACGGCGAGTTTCTTCGTCGGCGCTTGGAGCTTCATATCCGGGGCGAGTGGAACAACCGCCGATATCAATCATGTCGGCGCCCTGCTCTATCATTTGTGCTATGCGGGCCGAGACGGCGTCGACGTCGAATGTGCGCGAGCCGGCAAAAAATGAGTCGGGGGTGACGTTAAGAATGCCCATCACCTGAGGGCGGTTGACCTCGACAAGTTTGCCGCGGATATTTAATGAGAAGGGTTTGAATTGTTGCATCGCGATGATATTGATGTTAATAGAGACAAAGTTAGCTATTGTCGGCTATATTCCAAAATAAATTATAGCGTTTTGACGGGGCGGTCGATTGGACTCGACTGTGGAGGCGTAGGAGCGCTATGTCTGACGTCGCGCTTTGTCTTTGTCTTTGATTTAGTTTTATTACGGGTAGTATGTTTTTTGGTAGTTTTATGGGCTGATTTATGAGCGGTGGAGTCGGTTTCGAGAGGTTGTTGCAGCGGAGCTTGTGGCACCACAGCCGGCTCGACATGGCGGCGAGAGATGGCGATGACGGCCATCACTATGCCTACGATCAGCAGTAAGGCTGCGAGACTGCGCACCGTGCGGTCGTTGAGGAGTTTCATTTGAGGAATTGGCTTACGAAGATTGTGGCGATAGCAATGGGAGCGATCCAGCGCAGGACGAATATGAGCAACGGCACAACACGGCTGCGAATCGAGCCTTCGTTGGTAAGTTGGGCTTTAATCAGGCCCTTAGGCGCAAACCATCCAAGGTAGAGGCAGGTAAGCATAGCGCCGATGGGGAGTAGGCAGTTGGTAGCTATGGTGTCGAGCAGCGAGAAGATGTCCATACCGAGAATTGTGATGTCGCTCAGTGAGCCTTGCGACAGCGAGCACATCGAGCTGAACAAAAACAGCGGGAGCATGACGGTAAGCGAGGCTTTGATGCGCGACATGCCTACGCGGTCTTGGAAAAATCTTACGGTTACCTCGGCGATTGAAATTGTTGATGTAAGGGCTGCGACCCAAAGCAGCAAGAAAAACAATATCGACCACAGTTGTGTGCCGGGTAGGCATGTAAACACTTCGGGCAGGGTGACAAACACGAGCGAGGTCGATTGAAGGCTCTCGCCGGTAAGGCCAAACGCGGTGACCGATGGGAAGATAATGATGCCCATCATGACGGCCACCAACATATCGAGCATCGAAACCGTAAAGGCTGTACGCACCAACCGGGTGTTGCGAGGATAGTAGGCTGAGTATGTGATAA